>CAZONS010000519.1:0-2125 GCA_964581195.1 uncultured Thiobacillus sp.
ATTTCGCCGGAGAAATCGATGATGGCGTCGTCCATCAGCGGATAGCGCACCTCGATGCCGGCGGCCTCGGTCATGCCGCCCACCTTTCTGAGGTCGTTGTCGGCCAGGGTGAACTTGATGTCCAGGTGCAGCATGCGGTTGATGTAGGAGGTCGAATCGGCGCGGTCGTACACCTCCTTCAGCCAGTCGTGCGGCTGCTGGGCGTCGACGCGGGCGAGGAAATCCGCCGCGAACATCTCGCCCAGCGGTTGCCGGTAGATGAAGTTGTACGACTCCATCCGCTCCGGCAGGGGCGTGTTGGCCTGGCGCAGATAGCTCTGCATCTTGCGTCCCGGGGGAAGGGCGGCCATGCCGGGCAGCCTCGACAGCGGTTCGATCAGGCCATGGCGGAGGAAGCCGGGCAGCGTGTGGTAGGCCTCGAACACCTTCTGCTTGGCGTAGCGGGCGTTGCCGCCGAAGTATTCGTCGCCGCCGTCACCGGCGAGCATGACCTTGTAGCCATCCGCCGCCGCCAGCTTGGCGCAGAAATAGGAGGGCACGGCGGAGTCGTTGCCGAACGGCTCGTCGTAATGACCGGCGATGACCGGAATCGCCTCCATGATGTCGGCCGGCTGCATGTAGTACTCGCGCATGTCGAGACCGAAATGCTTGCCGGCAAGGCGGGCGTATTCCATTTCGTCGAACCCCGCCGCCGGGAAGCCGATGGAATAGGTGCGGGCGTGGCCGGCCACCTGCTTCAACATGCCGGAGACGGTGGAGCTGTCGGTGCCGCCGGAGAGGAAGCTGGCGACCTCGTCATCTCCCCTGGCGCGCGTGACGCCGTCGCGGATCATCCCGAGGAAGCGCGCTTGTTGCGTTTCGAAGTCGTCTCGCGGCGCATCGCGATACTTCAGCGCCCAGTAGAAGCCGCGCTCGACCCGGGTTCCCTGGCACCGCGCCCATTGCCCGGGCAGGAGTTTCTCCACGCCCTGATAGACGCTGCCGGGGGCCGGCACGACATGGAAGTACAGATAGTTGAACAGGCCCTGCGGATCGAGGCTGCGTCCCACAGCCGGATGCGCGGCAACCAGGTCGGCGCGACTGGCGAACACGCAGCCTTCGGGACGCGCGGCGAAGGCCAGCGCCTGGTCACCGATGCGATCGAGCGCCAGGAACACGCAATCCTGTTCCTGGTCGAGCACGGCCAGCGAGAAGCTGCCGCGGATGTGCGCCGGCGTGTCGTGGCCATGTGCCCGCCAGAGCCGGGCCAGCGCGGCGGCGGCGGGGAGCTCGCGCAGCTCCGGCTGCTCGAAGTGCGGCCGACCGGCGATGACACAGGCCAAGCCGCTCTCCTGATGCACGCTGCCGCCCCAGCTGGCGAGCGTCGCCGTCGCCGTGGTCAGCCGTTCGAGCCCCGCCGGCGGTGGCCGTCCGGCGCCACGCCACATCGCCTCGAAAGTGCTCTCGGGGGCCTCGCCCCGCCAACCCATCAAACCACGCATCCTGCCTGACCTCTCTATGGAAAAACCTCACTGCGCGCCAGGCGTGCTGGCCGGGTGACCGCACCCTCCCTCTGGCGCACGCCGATCACCGTGTGTTCTGCTCGGCCGCCTTCGGGTAATTCGCGGCATCCAGCATGCGGCTCCAGGTGGTCGCCTCGAAGCCCTTGAAGTGGCTGCCGCCGACCACGATCACCGGCACTTCGACGGCACCGGTCAATTTCTTCAATTCGACGGCGATCTCGGGCTCGGCGGCGGGATCCTTCGCGGTATAGGGAACTCCGCGCTGTTTCAGGAAATCCGTGGCCTGGTCGCAGTACTGGCCGCAGGCGGTGTTGTAGAGCGTCACCGGGCTCAGGGTTTTCGCCTGCTTGAGCGCGTAGGACTCCTTGTCCACTTCCACCACATTGGCCTTGCCCTTGATCTTTTGCGCCTGCTTCGCGGTGGGCGGCGGCGGTCGGTCGGAATACGACACCGCGCCGCGCTCGTCCACCCAGCGATACATCTCACCCGCCTGGACGGCTGAACAGGCGAGCAACAACAGATAGAGCGCGAATCTGGTCATGGTCGTTTCCCGGAAGCCAAGCGCGGCCATTTTAGCGCGCCGGCATGGAAGCGCCTCGCTGACGCGATTACTTCGTTAACAT
>CAZONS010000520.1:0-2110 GCA_964581195.1 uncultured Thiobacillus sp.
GAATACCCAGTAGAAACTGCCGTCCCTGGCCATGTTCTTGACATAGGCATTGCACTCGCGGCCTGCCTGGACACTGTCCCAGAGCAGCTTGAACACCGCGCGCGGCATGTCCGGGTGGCGAATGATGTTGTGCTGGGTACCGATCAGGTCGGCTTCGTCGTAGCCCGAAAATTCGATGAAGATACGATTGCTGTAGGTGATGCGGCCTTTCAGGTCGGTCTTGGATACGATGAAATCGTCTTCACGCATCACCTTTTCCACCGAAGTCGGTGTGATCGGATTTTTCATGTCTTCTCCATGGGTTCGGCGTGCGGAGGCCGCCGATTGATTGTGAGAGGGTCATATCGGATGCCACCGGGAAAAATTGAGGGGGTGGACCTCAGCCCGCTGCTGTTCAGCGCGCGTATTCCGCGATTACCATCCCCGCATGATCGCCCTCGACGAAGCCCGCTATCACGCCAGCCTGCTGGAAACCGGCGGCGCCGCCGTGGTGCTGTTCACCAGTCCCGCCTGCGGCACCTGCCGGGTGGTGGAGCGCCGCCTCCCGGAAGCGGTCGCGGCGGGCACGCATCTGTTCAAGGTCGATGTCCAGCAGGCCACGGGTCTTGCGCGCGCCTTCGACATCTTTCACCTGCCGACGCTGTTGCTGTATCGCGATGGCCACTATCACGCCCGGCTGGACTGCGAGATCAGCGCCGCCGCGCTGCGCGAGGCGATGGCGCGCGCACTCGCGCGGCCGGCCGAGGAGTGGCCGTGATCGACGCGGACTGGCGGCTGGATGGCGCGGGCTGGCTGGCGGCGGCCCGCCGGGTGGCGTCGCCCAATTGTGACGCGCGTCCGGAGGGCGAGGCGATCTCGCTGCTGGTGATCCACAACATCAGCCTGCCGCCCGGTCAGTTCGGCGGCTCCGGGGTCGAGCAACTGTTCGGCAACCGCCTCGATCCGCTGGAACATCCCTATTACGCCGGCATCCACGGTTTGCGCGTGTCCGCGCATTTCTTCATCCGCCGCGACGGTGAACTGGTCCAGTTCGTCCCCTGCGGCCTGCGCGCCTGGCATGCCGGCATCTCACAGTGGCGCGGGCGCGGGCGCTGCAATGATTTTTCCATCGGGGTGGAACTGGAAGGTACGGATGAGACGCCGTTCACCGAAGCGCAATACGCGATGCTGAATCGCCTGGTGCCGGTGCTGCGCGCGGCCTATCCGATCATGGATGTGGTGGGTCACAGCGACATCGCGCCCGGCCGCAAGACCGACCCGGGGCCGCATTTCGACTGGGGACGCCTGCGCGGCGCTTGAGGCGCGCAGGCGGTGATCGAGCCTATTGGGGGATCAGGCCGCCTGCGCGGGGATCTCGGCGCCGATGCGCTTGATCCGGTTCTTCTCGTCGACGTAGACCAGCTTCGGCTCGAAGCTGGCCAGTTCGATCTCGCTGAAATTGGCGTAGGTGGCGATGATCAGGATGTCGCCGACGGCGGCCTTGCGGGCGGCGGCGCCGTTGACGGAGATCATGCCGGAGCCGCGCTGGCCACGTATGGCATAGGTGGAGAAACGCTCGCCGTTGTTGACGTTGTAGATCTCGATCCGTTCGTATTCGCGGATGTCGGCGGCTTCCAGCAGGTTGTCGTCGATCGCGCAGGAGCCCTCGTACTCCAGTTCGGAGGCGGTGACGCGCACGCGGTGCAGCTTGGATTTCATCAGTGTGCGTTGCATGGCAGGCAAAGGCGAAGGACAGACGGGGCGCGATTATATGCCATATTGCGTTGCAACAAAAAACCCTGGCGGGGCCAGCCTCAGGCCAGCGTCGCCTCGATGTTGTCGATCAGCCGCGTGTTGCCCAGGCGGGCGGCGGCCAGGATCACCAGGTCGCGGCAGTCCGGCGTGGGCGGGAGCAACGAGTTCCGGGCCCGCACGGAAACGTAATCGACGCTCCATCCATTCGCCGCGAGTTCGGCGTTGGCGGCCTGCTCGATGTTCTGGAAATCGGCGTCGCCGCCGGTGATGCGGATCGCCGGCGCCTGTAGAAGGCGATACAGGCGCGGCGCTTCGCGGCGCTCCACGGCGCTGAGATAGCCATTGCGGGAGGACAGCGCGAGGCCGTCGGCGTCGC
>CAZONS010000521.1:0-2109 GCA_964581195.1 uncultured Thiobacillus sp.
GCGCCACCCGGCGCATGAGGCCGGCATCGTTGCCCAGCACCATGCCGCCTTCGCCCGTGGTCATGATCTTTACCGGATGAAAGCTGAACACCGTCAGGTCGCAATACACGCAGGCGCCGACCCGGTGCTGACCGTGGCGGGCGCCGACCGCATGGGAAGCATCCTCGATCACGAAAAAACCATGGCGATCCGCGAGGCTGCGTATCGCGGCCATGTCGCAGGACCGCCCGGCGAAATGGACCACGATCACGACTTTCGGCAAGCGGCCGCGCGCGGCGGCCTGATCCAGCCGCGCCGCCAGCGCATCGACATCGATGTTGAGCGTTTCCGGATCGATGTCGACGAAATCGACATCGGCGCCGCAATAGAGCAGGCAGTTGGCGGAGGCGACGAAGGTGTTCGGCGTGGTCCAGCCAAGATCGCCCGGACCGATGCCCAGCGCCTGACAGGCCAGATGCAGGGCCGAGGTGGCGCTGTTGACGGCGACGGCATGGGCCACCCCGACGTGGGCGGACATGGCCTGCTCGAATCGCGGCACCGCCGGCCCCTGGGTCAGCCAGTCCGATTTCAGCACCTCGACCACGGCGACGATATCCGCGTCGTCGATGATCTGGCGCCCGTAGGGAATCGGATTCATTGCTGCCGGCCCGCCCCTGGCGCGCGCCTTTCGCGCGTCAGGCTCATGCGGCGCCGTCTAGGCGACGCAACGCTTCCACGCTGAGGAAATGGGGATTGTTGCCGGAACTGTATTCGAAGCCCTGTGCCACCGACACACCGGTTTCGCCCAGCGCATTGACCGTGTAATCCACCTGCACCACGAAGGTGATGGTGGGACGGATGACGTAGTGGTCGGCGAACTCGAGCGTCAGGTGCGAATCGTCGGACGGGCACATCACTTCATGCAGCTTCTCGCCCGGACGGATCCCGATGATCCGGGTTGGCAGCCCTGGCGCCATGGCTTCCGCCAGGTCGATCACGCGCGCGGAGGGGATGCGCGGGATGAATATTTCACCGCCCTGCATGCGCCTGAAGCTCTTTTCCACGAAGTCCACGGCTTCCGGCAACGTGATCCAGAAGCGGGTCATGCGGGCGTCGGTGATGGGCAGTTCGCTGGCGCCCTCGTCCAGCAACCTGCGGAACAGCGGCACCACGGAGCCGCGCGAGCCGACGACATTGCCGTAACGCACCACGGCAAAGCGGGTGCGGGCGCCGCCGGCCAGGTTGTTGGCGGCGACGAACAGCTTGTCGGAGGCGAGCTTGGTGGCGCCATAGAGATTGACCGGATTCGCCGCCTTGTCGGTGGACAGGGCGATGACCTTCTCGACGTCGTTGTCGAGCGCGGCGTGAATGACGTTCTCCGCGCCATGGATGTTGGTCTTGATGCACTCCATCGGGTTGTATTCGGCCGCCGGCACCTGTTTCAGGGCGGCGGCGTGAATCACGTAGTCGATGCCACGCATGGCCTGACCCAAGCGCTCGCGGTCGCGCACGTCGCCGATGAAGAAGCGCATGGCCGGCGCGTTGAACGCCTGCTGCATCTCGTATTGCTTGAGCTCGTCGCGCGAGTAGACCACCACGCGACGCGGGGAATGGCGGGCGAGCAGTTCCCGGATGAAACTCTTGCCGAAGGAACCCGTGCCGCCGGTGACCAGGATCGATTTATCGTTGAACATGTGCCGCGCCGTCAGTCAGGATTGCCAAGCCGATCACCCGCCCTCTCCACGCAGGCCGGAGGCCACGTTCAGGTTGATATTGATCAGGATGTTCAACTTCTCGGGCGCCGGATAGGCCAGGACCTCGAAGGAGCGCCGGTCCACATAGAGGCTCAGCGCCAGCAGATTACGCTTGATTTCGGGGGGCATGGGGTTGTCTTCCATGGACAACTCCGCCTGAAAGAAAGACCAGACCCGCTGATTGAAATTCAGCGCGGCTTCAAGCTCGGCGTCCAGGTCATCGCGGGTCCAGTTGTCCCGGATCGCCTGCAACTGCATGGCCGCCTTGTTCAGTACCGTCGCCTCCAGATCGCGTTGCGACAGTGTGGCCTTCTCGACATTGCGATAGGCATCAAGCGGGTTTGCAGGCATTACCGACCAACTCCTGTTCATAACG
>CAZONS010000522.1:0-2106 GCA_964581195.1 uncultured Thiobacillus sp.
ACCATCGACACTAAATTAATGCTTCAGGTGTCTCAATTTCATTGACACGTTCCGGACAGGCTCGCTTGATCCAGTTCGGGTATTCGGTAACGAAGGTGCGTAGTCCGCCCCCTTTGCGAAGGTTCGCCGCACCCGCAGGTACATCCGCCGCCGTTGGCGCGGATATCGCGGATGCGTTCCAGTCACTACGGGTGCGGCCGTCCTCGGTCTGGTACAGCAGAAAATCTCCGGTGGGAGGCACGGTTTCGTCCGCGCCACCGAGGACGTGGACATCCTGGTCCCCTTCGATGTCGCCAATGGCGCCCGACTGATTACCGCGACATTGAGTCGTCGTTGCCCTGGTTCCCACGCACCAGCGTGGGAACCGCCTCTTGGACGCTCCAGCGTCCAGTCGCCAACCGCGGCCATCTCGCCCACGGGACGCTGCTGGAGCGTCCAAGTATGGCTCCCACGATTGGAGCATGGGAGCCAGTCGCTGCTGTCGTATTCCGCATGGGTGACGATGAATTTGATGTCGAGAGCGCTGGGTAGGCCGCTGCGACGATCAGGTGGTAATCGTTGCCTTGGATGTCGAAAACCACGCGATGTTCACATCAACCAGTTTTCGACTTTCAAACCCGCGACCCGAGCAAATTCTCCCACATTGTCCGTCACCAGGGCGGCGGCCAGCGCCAGGGTATGCGCGGCGATCATCGAGTCGTAGGGGCCGATCAACTGGCCGCGCCGTTCCAGGTCGGCGCGGATCGGGCCATACAACTTCGCGGCGGCGGCATCGAATGGGACGATCTGGAAACCTTCGAGGAGCGCGTCGAAGACCCGCCTGTTGTGTTCCCGCCGCGCGCTGTTGGCGATGCCGTATTCGATTTCGGCGACGACCACGGAAGACAACAGGATGTCGCCGGCCGGGATGTTCTCCAGCCGCGCGGCGATGCCAGGGCGTTCCCTGGATAGCGCGATGAGTATGTTGGTGTCGAGCAGGTAAGGCATGGCCGTCAATCCAGGTCGATGCCGTCAAGAGACAGTTCTTCCGGTTGCTCCAGATCGAGGCCACCCAGCGCCCAGGCGGCGCGAAAGACATCCGCCGCGTTTCTGTTCGCTTTGGGTTCCGGGATCAAACGCGCGACCGGCTTGCCGCGCCGCGCGATGATGATTTCCTCGCCCGTTTCCACACGCTCGATCAGCGCGGAGAGGTGTGCCTTGGCTTCGGCGATTTGAACTTGTTGCATGGATGGCTCCGATGAAATGACCAAGTTGGTCATTTCATTCAATGGATCCGGCCTGCAACCGACAAGCCGCTGCTGAGAGCCAGCGCTTCGTTCCTTACCTTGCCTCCAGTAAAAAAGCCGGCTTTCGCCGGCTTTTTTACTGATTCACCCGGCCTGCTCAGCCCAGCAACTGCTTCAGCACATAAGGCAGGATGCCGCCGGCCTGGAAATACTCGATCTCGATCGGGGTATCCAGGCGCAGTTTCACCGAGACTTCCTGGCTGGAGCCGTCCGCGCGCTTGATCACCAGGGTGACATCCTGCCGCGGGGTGATGCCGTTCTCCAGGCCGACCAGATCGAAGCTTTCGGAGCCGTCGAGATTGAAGTCGGCGGCGCCCTGGCCGTCCTTGAACTGGATCGGCAGCACGCCCATGCCGGCCAGGTTGGCGCGGTGGATGCGCTCGAAGGACTTGGCGACGACCGCTTTCACGCCCAGCAACTGGGTGCCCTTGGCGGCCCAGTCGCGGCTGGAGCCGGTGCCGTATTCCTCGCCGGCGAGGATGACCAGCGGGGTGCCTTCGGCCTGGTAGGCCATGGCGGCGTCGTAGATGCTGGTCTGCTCGCCGTTGTGCAGGGTCACGCCGCCTTCCGAGCCGGGGATCATCAGGTTCTTGATGCGGACGTTGGCGAAGGTGCCGCGCATCATCACTTCATGGTTGCCGCGGCGGGCGCCGAAGCTGTTGAAGTTCTTCTGCTCGACGCCGTGTTCGACCAGGTACTTGCCGGCGGGGCCATTGGCCTTGATGCCGCCGGCGGGGCTGATGTGGTCGGTGGTGACCGAGTCGCCGAAGATGGCCAGGGCGCGGGCGCCGCGGATGACCGGATCGGGCTTGGCGGTGTT
>CAZONS010000523.1:0-2098 GCA_964581195.1 uncultured Thiobacillus sp.
GTCACCCTGCGAGGCGGCCATCTTCGACTTGTAGCGTGCCAGCTCTTTTTCGAGGTTGCGCACCTGATCCTGGATCTGGGCCAGACGCGAGGTGATTTCCCGAGGCTGCGCGCGCATCAGGTCAGCCACATCGCGCAGCGTGGCTTCCTGTTCCTGGGCATGGGCCAGCGCTCCGGGGCCGGTGACCGCTTCGATGCGACGGATGCCGGCGGCCACGCCGCCTTCGGCGACGACCTTGAACAGGCCGATGTCTCCGGTACGGTTGACGTGGGTGCCGCCGCACAGTTCGGTGGAAAAATCGCCCATGCCGACCACGCGAACCTCGTCGCCGTATTTCTCGCCGAACAGTGCCATGGCGCCGGCCTTGATGGCTTCCTCGTGTTTCATCAGACGGGTTTCGACGCGGTTGTTGCGACGGATTTCCGCGTTGACCAGGTCCTCGATCTGGCGGATTTCGTCGGTGGTCACCGGGTTCGGGTGAGCGAAGTCGAAACGGGTGCGCTCCGCGTTGACCAGAGAGCCCTTCTGGCTGACATGGTCGCCCAGCACGCCGCGCAGCGCGGCATGCAGCAGATGGGTGGCGGAATGGTTGTAGGCGGCGCGCTGGCGCGTTTCCCCGTCGACCCGCGCGGTGACGGTCTCGCCCACGGCCAGCTTGCCGGTGGTGAGGTGTCCCTTGTGGCCGAATACCTCGGACTGGATCTTCTGGGTGTCTTGCACCTGGAAACTGCCGTGACCACTGGAGATTTCACCCATGTCGCCGGCCTGGCCGCCCGATTCCGCGTAGAACGGGGTGCGGTCGAGCACGATCACCGCTTCGTCGTCGGCGGAGATTTCGCCCACCTGTGTGCCGTCCTTGTACAGGGCGACGATACGGGCCTCCTGATCGAGTCGGTCGTAACCGACGAATTCGGTTTTCTCGCCTTCGAATTCCAGCCCCTTGCCCATGCTGAAACGGGAGGCTGCGCGGGCGCGTTCGCGTTGCAGCTGCATGGCGGCCTGGAAGCCGGCAAAGTCGACGGTGATGCCGCGCTCGCGCGCGATATCGGCGGTGAGATCGAGCGGGAAGCCGAAGGTGTCATAGAGCTTGAACACGGTCTCGCCGTCGAGCATCTTGTCCTCGGACGCCATTGCCGCTTCCAGCACGCCCATGCCGTGCTCCAGGGTTTCGGCAAACCGCTCCTCTTCCTGTTTCAGCACGCCGGTGACGCGCTCGCTCGCCGCCACCAGTTCGGGATAGGCCTCGCCCATGACGCTCGCGAGGTCGTCGACCAGCTTGTGGAAGAACGGGGCCTTGCAGCCGAGTTTGTAGCCATGGCGAATGGCGCGGCGGATGACCCGGCGCAGCACGTAACCGCGCCCCTCGTTGCCGGGAATGACGCCGTCGACAATCAGGAACGAGCAGGCGCGAATATGGTCGGCGATGACCTTGAGCGAGTTGTTGTCGAGATCCTGCGTGCCGGTTTCGCGCGCGGCGGCCTTGATCAGGACCAGGAACAGGTCGATGTCATAGTTGGAGTGCACACCCTGCATCACCGCCGAAATGCGTTCCAGACCCATGCCGGTATCGACGGAAGGCTTCGGCAGCGGATGCATGACGCCTTCTTCATCGCGGTTGTACTGCATGAAAACCAGGTTCCAGATTTCAATGTAGCGGTCGCCATCTTCCTCGGGTGTGCCCGGGGGGCCACCGGCCACGTCCGGGCCGTGGTCGTAGAAGATCTCCGTGCAGGGCCCGCACGGTCCGGTATCGCCCATCGCCCAGAAGTTGTCCGAGTGGTAGCGCTGACCGCCCTTGTCGCCGATGCGGGTGATGCGCTCCTTGGGAACGCCGATTTCCTCGGCCCAGATGGCGTAGGCCTCGTCGTCTTCCTGATAGACCGTCACCCAGAGCTTTTCCCTGGGAATGGCCAGGGTCTCGGTCAGGAACGCCCAGGCGAAGCGGATCGCATCGTGCTTGAAATAGTCGCCAAAGCTGAAGTTGCCCAGCATTTCAAAAAATGTGTGGTGGCGCGCGGTGTAGCCGACATTTTCCAGGTCATTGTGCTTGCCGCCGGCACGCACGCAGCGTTGGCTGGAGGCGGCGCGGACATAGGGG
>CAZONS010000524.1:0-2083 GCA_964581195.1 uncultured Thiobacillus sp.
CCACCAGGGTCGGCCGCGACAGCCGGTCGGCGCGTTCGCCCGCCAGGGCCAGATCCGCGACCTGGGCCAGGCCGAGCAGCAGCATCGAGTTGATCAGCAGCGCGAAGCTGAAATCGAGCAGTCCGGGCATGTTCATGCTTGCTCCGGCGGCGGGTTTTCTTTCGCCTCTTCCCCCGCGGCGGTGAAGGGATAGGGCGGCGTCCGGCCCAGCGTCCGGGCCATGGCGTTGATTTCCTGCTTGAGACGCACCATTTCGAGCTCGCGGCCGACCATGGCGCGGTTGAAGCGCTGCAGCTCGTCGTTGCCGCGGCGCAGCTGTTCCTCGGCCAGGGCGCGTTCGCTGATGTCGCGGGAAATGCCGAACATGCCGATGACCTCGCCCTCCGCGCCATGCAGCGGCCCCTTGACGGCGAGGAAGGTGCGCGGCCCGGCGGGAGTCGCCAGGGTCTCCTCGTAGGAAAGCTGGCGGTTCTCGTCCATGACGCGCCGGTCGTTGTCCTGCACGAGGGCCGCCTGTTCGGGCGGGAACAGCACGCCGTCGTCGCGCCCCAGCACCTCCGCCTCGGTTTTGCCGGTGAAGCGGCTGGCGGCCTGGTTGAACAGCAGGTAGCGGCCCTGGCGGTCCTTGGCGAAAATCGCGTCGGCGGAGTTGTCGGCGATGGCCGCGAGCAGGCTCAGGGCGTGCAGCCGCTCGTCCTGTTCGCGCCGTTGCCGCTGGGCGTGCCGCAGTTCGCGCCGCTGCAGCAGCAGCGCCGCGAAAATCACCGCGACGCCCCACAGCAGCAGGCTGACGGCGGCGATCCAGAGGGTTTCCTGGTAGGCGGCGCCGAGGATCTCCCGGCGATCCGCCTTGGCGACGATCCACCAGGACGTGTCGGCGACCGGCAGCGCGACGCCGAGAACCTGCATGCCGCGATAGTCGGTCCCTTCGAGCAGGCTGCCGGGAACGTGACCAGCCGCGAGGACTTGCGCCTCGATCAGGCCGGCCCGCGCCAGGGGCAGGCGCAGCCCGAGGGGGGGCTCGCTGCGATGGCGCGGCGCGTTGAGATAGCGCACGCCGTCGCCGTCGCGCCGGATCAGCAGCGTTTCCGCGCTTTCGCTCGGCACCGGCCAGGTCTGCAGGTGACGCCGGAACAGGTCGCCCAGGTCGGCGCGCAGCACCACCGCGGCGGCTTGCCGCCCCGGGGCCGGCGCGGCGAGCGGCGCCACGAAGTCGAGGTGGCCGTGCTCGGGACTTGGTTCGGCCATGGGGTAGATATCCGTCATGAGCGCCGCGCCGCTGGCGAGCGCCGCCTGCACGGCGGCGCGCAGCACCTCGCTCGCGGCATGTTCCGGCGCGCCCGCCTGCAGCAGCACCGTGCCCGCCGCGTCGCACAGCATGGCGCCGTGGTAGCGGTAGGTGGCGCGATAGTCTTCGAGGCGGGCGAGCAGGCGCTGGCGCGCCTGGGCGTCGCCCGCCCGCCAACGCGGCAGCAGGGGCGCGAACGTCGATGAGCCGCCGGCCATGCGGACGTCGCTCAGCCGCTCGGCGAGCCAGCTTTCCAGTTGCGCCGCCTTGAGACGGGCGACGGATTGCAGTTGCGCGTCCGCCGCCGCGCGGTTGCGTTGCCAGCTTTTGCGCGCGCCATCGGCCGCGAGCAGGACGAACACCAGGGCGAGCAGGCCGATGCCGGCGAACAGCGTGCGCCGCGCGGCCGTCCGTACCGTCCCGTCGGCGCCGAGTTTTGCGGCGGCCCCCTGCGCGGCGGCGAAGCGCATCAGCAGGAAGAACAGCAGCAGCGTGGTGACGGCGACGAAGGCGAGGCCCTTGAGGGTATTGGCGATCTGCCGGCTGGCGGGGTCGGCGAACAGGCGCTCCACCGCGCTGTCCGACAGCAGGATCCACAGCGCGGCGAAGACGGCGTAAAGCAGCGTCGCGCGCAGGATGGCGGCGAGCGTCGCGCGGGGCAGGGCGGACGTCGGCACGGTCGCGCGCATGATGGGCCGGGCGGCTATCCGAGGCGCGGCGCGCGGCGGGCCTCGTAGCGGCGGAAGGCGTCGCGCACGATGCCCAGCAGTTCGTCGTCGTCCCAGGGCTTGGACA
>CAZONS010000525.1:0-2065 GCA_964581195.1 uncultured Thiobacillus sp.
TGTTCAAGACGGCAGGAAGGAGGGGCGGTCGGGCATGGCGCGGATAAATACCACGAATTCGCGGGAGGATCCGGGGTGCGGTCGGACGCGCGGCTAAAGGCCCAGTCGGGTTTCCAGATGATGCGCCCCGATTCCGAAGTAGGCCTTCGCGGCCTTGATGCGGTCCAGGATGGCGGGGTCGAAGGCCGGGCCTTTCCTGCTGCCGACGATGAGCACGTTCTTCGGTGTATGGGCATCCGAGATGAATTCGAACACCTTCGTCGCGTAACCGTAGTACTCCAGGATCAGGGCACGCAGGCCATCGGTCACCATTTCGGCCTGACGCTCGAGGAAGATGCCGTGCTTCAGCAGAAAGTCCAGGTCGTTGTGGATGCCGCCTTTCTCCATCTCGCGGCGGATCTGTTTGTGGCAACAGGGCGCGACGACGATCAGATCCGCGCCCGCCGTGATGCCCTTGTAGATCGCGTCATCGGTGGCCGTATCGCAGGCATGCAGGGCGATCAGGATATTGGCGCCCGCGCAGTCGTAATCGGCGATGGCGCCCTGGGCGAAACGCAGGCCGGTGAATTGCGCTTCCTCCGCGATCCGGTTGCACAGGGCGACCAGGTCGGCGCGATATTCGACTCCGATCACTTCCGGGTCGAGGCCGATTCCGATCAGGTAATCGTAGAGCGCGAAAGTCAGATACCCCTTGCCCGAACCCATGTCCACGATCCGCTTCAACCGCTCCGGGGGCAGGTTCTTGATCAGGCCGCCGAGGATCTCGACGTATTTGTTGATCTGGCGGTATTTGTCCTGCGCGTTCTTGTAGACCTTGCCCTGGTCGTCGGTGATGTTGAGGGCGTGCAGATACGCCTTGCCCCCGGTCTCGATCAGCCGCTTCTTCTCGCGGTCATGCGTGATCGGAGCCGGCGCGGTCTGGCTGGCCGGTTTTCGTTTCAATGACCTGTCGTCCAGGACGAGATCGAAACCGGTCGTATACAGCGTGGCGGCATGAAAGCCGCTGGCGAGCGCCTCGTGAATCAGATCGACCCCTTCCGCCAGGCCATGGTTCTTCACGATGTCGCGGGTCTTGTAACGGTAGGTGAAACCTAGCTTTTCCTGGCGCTTGATGAGCACCTTGCGGACCAGAAGGTTCTTCAGTTGATCATCCGGCCCCTTGTACCCCCCCAGGGAGAGTTTCACGAATCCGCCATCGCTCAGGCTGTCCTCAAGGGCTGAGATGAAATTCGATTGTCTGCTGATGGGTGTCATGAAATGGCTTGGCCGCGAGTGGGACGTATCCAATATCACACTCCCGGCCGGGGCGTGAAGTGCCGCGGCGGAGCGGCCTGCCGGACGCGCCAAAACGAACGGGCCGCCCGGTGGGCGGCCCGTTCTTCTCGAAGCGCGAAACGTGGGTCAGTCGAGGATGCGCAACTCGACGCGACGGTTCTTCACGCGGCCTTCCTCGGTGTAGTTGTTGCCGACCGGCTGGGATTCACCGTAGCCCTTGGCGCTGAGGCGATCCGCCGCGACGCCGCGGGCGATGAAGTACTCCATCACCGCCTGGGCGCGGCGGCTGGAGAGATCGAGGTTGTGCGCGCTGGTGCCGCGGCTGTCTGTATGACCGGCCACTTCCACCTTGAAGCCCGGATAACGCAGCAGGGTGGCGGTGGCGGCATCGAGGATGGCGCGGCTGTCCGGACGCAGCAGGTCTTCATCGTTGTCGAACTGCACGCCTTCCAGGGTCAGGGTCTTGCTCAGGGCGCAGCCCCTGTCGTCCACCGGCACGCCGGCGGCGGTGCCGGGGCAGGCATCGGCGGCGTCGACGATGCCATCGCCATCGCTATCCAGCTCGCACCCCTGGGCGTTGACCGCGCGGCCGGCCGGGGTGGTCGGGCAGCGGTCGAGGGCGTCGACGACGCCATCGCCATCGCCATCCAGCTCGCAACCCTGGGCGTTGACCTTGCGACCGGCCGGGGTGGTCGGGCAACGGTCGAGGGCATCGACGACGCCATCGCCATCGCCATCCAGCTCGCACCCCTGGGCGTTGACCGCGCGGCCGGCCGGGGTGGTCGGGCAG
>CAZONS010000526.1:0-2046 GCA_964581195.1 uncultured Thiobacillus sp.
CACCGCCTGCCGATCATGATCGAGCGGGAATGGCGCGAACAATGCGCCTGGCTGGATGCCGGCGACACCGCCACCCCGATCGCGGCGGCCACCGCCCCCTACGACCTGATGCGGCCACGCTCGGCCTGTCCCCGCTGCGGCCATCAGATCCGCTGGTACGAAAACATTCCGATCCTCAGCTGGCTGGCCTTGCGCGGCCGTTGCAGCGCCTGCGGCATAGGCATCACCGCGCGTTACCCGCTGGTCGAGGCGCTCACCGGCCTCCTGTTCGGCTATGCCGCCTGGCGCTGGGGCGCCAGCGGCCTCACCCCGGCGGTCTGCCTGCTGCTCGCCAGCCTGATCGCGCTCGCCTTCATCGACTTCGACACCCGCCTGCTGCCTGACAGCATCACCCTGCCGCTGGCCTGGGTGGGCCTGCTGGTGAATCTGGATGGCGGCCTGGTCCCCCTGCCGGAAGCGGTGATCGGCGCCATCGCCGGCTATCTGTCGCTGTGGTCGGTCTACCACCTGTTCAAGCTGCTCACCGGCAAGGAAGGCATGGGCTTCGGCGACTTCAAGCTGTTGGCCGCCCTCGGCGCCTGGCTGGGCTGGAAAATGCTGCTGCCCATCCTGCTCGCCGCCAGTCTCTCGGGCGCCGTCGTCGGCATCGCCATGATTGCCTTCGCCGGCCACGATCGCGCCAAGCCCATCCCCTTCGGCCCCTGGCTGGTCCTGGGCGGCCTCATCGCCCTGATCTGGGGGGATGTGCTGCTGCGCCTCTGGCTCGGATGACCTACTGCGTCGGCCTCACCGGCGGCGTCGGCTCAGGCAAGAGCAGCGTCGCCGAGCGGTTCGCCGCGCTCGGGGCCGCCCTGGTCGACACCGATGTCATCGCCCACCGCCTCACGGCCGCGAACGGCGCCGCCATGGCGGCGATCGCGGCCGCCTTCGGGCCGACGCTGGTCGCCGCCGATGGCAGCCTCGACCGCGCCGCGATGCGTGACCGCGTGTTCAAGGACAGCGATGCCCGGCGGCGGCTGGAACAGATCCTCCACCCCCTGATCCGCGAGGAAGCGCGTCGCCAGGTCGCCGCCGCGCGCGCGCCCTATGTCGTGCTGGTCGTGCCCTTGCTGGTGGAGAACCTGGCCGCCTATCGCGACGCGATGGCGCGCATCGCCGTGGTCGATTGCGACGAAGCGCGGCAACTCGAACGCACCGCCCGGCGCCCCGGCGTCACGATCGAACAGGCGCGCGCCATCCTGGCGGCGCAAAGCCCGCGCGCGGCGCGTCTGGCCATCGCCGACGACATCATCGACAACCGCGGCAGTCTGGGCGAATTGCAGGCCCGGGTCGAACAACTCCACCGCCACTATCTCGGCCATCCCCCCGGAACCCGGGCGACCGGATAGGGCTTGCGCCCGGAGTGCCGGAGAAAAAACCCGGCCGGTTCATTGCCATTGCATTACGCAAGCTGCAAAATCGCCGCCAATTCAAGCCTTTGGCGCATCTCCCTCATGTTCTTCCTTGGACCTTGCCGGTGACCGTCTACGAATTCCCCCTCAATGAACGCATCCGCACCTGGTTGCGTCTGGAGGATCTGTTCGGCAAGACCCTGTACTTCGTGCGAGGGGGCGACGCGCGCGCGCACCATGCCGCCCTCCTGGCCCTGTTCGAACTCATCGACGTGACCAGCCGCCCCGAACTGAAGAGCGAGTTGATCCAGGAACTGGATCGGCAGAAAACCAGCCTCGAGGATCTGCGCAACAACCCGGCGGTGGATGGCGCCCGCCTCGACGTGGTGCTCGGCCGCATCACGACCGCGCTCGCGGACCTGCACGCGATGAGTGGCAAGATCGGCCAGCACATCCGCGACAACGAGTGGCTGGCCGGCATCAAGGGCCGCGCCGGCATTCCCGGCGGCACCTGCAGTTTCGACCTCCCCTCCTATCATCACTGGCTGAACCGGTCCGTCGAGAATCGCGCCAACGACCTGATGGAATGGCTGGGCCCGCTGTTGCCCCTGAAAAACGCCGTCGAGATGGTCTTGCGCCTGCTCCGCGACAGCGG
>CAZONS010000527.1:0-2045 GCA_964581195.1 uncultured Thiobacillus sp.
TGGTGCCACGGTGGGTGCCGGCCAGATTGGCCAGGAGGCTGGCCTGGCGCGCGGGGTGGGCGTGGAAATCATCGACGCTGGCGCCCAGCAGCTTGTGGGGGTCGAAACCGGGCAGTTGTTTGCGGATGTCCGTCTGTGCCTGCTCGAACAGCGTGGTGGCCGCCCGGTTGACGTAGACGATGCGCCGCTCGGTGTCGGCCATCATGACGCTGGCGGAAACGTTGTCGAGCGCGATCCTGACGCGCAGGTTCTCGTTGGCGATCCGCTTCGTCTCGGCCACGTCGAAGCCGAGCTTGATCTGCATGTTGGCCAGGGCTTTCAGCACACTGCCGATCTCGTCGTGGCGATCCACGATGATGTCGTTGTCGTAGCGGCCTTCGGAAATCCTCCCGAAATAGTCCATGATGCGCCGCAGTGGCCGCACGATGTCGCGGATCATCAGCCAGCCCATCAGCGCGGCGGCGGCCACCGCGATGAGGAACACCAGCAGGATCTGGCCGCGCAACGTGGCGGTGCGCGCTTCCGCTTCCTGACGCTGTTCCAGGGCGTACTCATCGAGCGCGGCCAGGAGGTTGTGGGTGTCCTCGTTGAGCGCCTTGTACAGCGGGTTGATGCTGTCGATCAGCAGGTCGCTGGTTTCGCCATACATCCCGGCCTGCAGGGTGGATTTCGCCGGCAGGATGCCTTCCAGGCCGAATCGGCTGCGCGCGGATTCGAACCTGTCCAGGGCGGCCTTGACCCGGGTCGAGGCGGAGATCTTCGGATCGAACGCGATCACCGAGAGTTTTTCCCAGATCTGGGTGATCGCCTCAGAGTTACGGCTGATCGCGTCGAGGTGGATCTGGATGCCGTGCTCATGCAGCCTGGCGAGCGAGTAGTCGGGGTCGTGCTGCATCCCCAGCAGCACCTGGCCGCGGCTGTCGGCCAGCAGATAGCGGATCTCGTCGGCGAGCTTGGCCGGTTCCAGGGCGCGGGAGTGGACTTCATCGATGATGCTGTTGGAGTTGCCCATGCCGGCGACGCCGAGACCGCCGATGACCGCCAGGAAGGCCGCCATCAGGGCGGCGGCGCCGGTCAGGCGGGCGCGCAGGCTGAGGTTCTGCAGGCTCTCGATGAAGCCGCGCAACCCGCCATGCACCGGACGGCCCTGCCTGATCCGGACGCCCTTGGCGCGGCCTTCACGGATGGACTTGTACAGCGCTTCGGCGGCGGCCACTTCGTCGCGGCCGGGTTTGGAACGGATCGACAGGTAGCCGGCGAGCTTGCCGTCCTTGCTGATCGGGCTGACATAGGCGCGCACCCAGTAGTGGTCGCCGTTCTTGCGCCGGTTCTTCACCAGGGCGGACCAGGGTTGACCGGCCGCCAGGGTGTCCCAGAGGTCCTTGTAGGCCGCCGCCGGCATGTCCGGGTGGCGCAGGATGTTGTGTGGCGCGCCCATCAGTTCCGCTTCGCTGAAGCCGCTGGCCTCGACGAAGTCCGGGTTGCAGAAGGTGATGATGCCGCGCGTGTCGGTGGCCGAGACGATCTGGGTGCCATCCTTCAGGATGTACTCGTTGCCGGTCACGGGAAGGTTCTGACGCATGCTCTGTGCCCCTGTTTACGCGAAGTGGCTCATGGCTGTTGCAGCCGCTTCATGGCCATGATGTGCCGCACGGTGCGGTTGGAGAGATCGAAGAAATCGCCGACCAGCAGGGCGCTGGCGCCTTCCTTGTCGCCCTCCTGGGCGCGGCGCAGGATGGCGCCGGCGCAGACATGGAACTGGGCGTGGGTTTGGCGCAAGGGCTCGTATTCCGGGGTGGTCTTGTAGCGCTTGCCGGGGCCGTAGATCCATTTGCCCAGGGTGCAGCGGTCGTCCCTGCAGATGTCCTCGGCGTTCAGTTCGCGTTCGTCGCCGCCGCTGATGGCGCTGCGCAATTTGTGTTTCCAGGCCTGATGGGCGCCGATGATGGCGTCGAAGTCGACCTCGTCGGCGCCGCGCGGGGGGGGCAGCGTGCCGCGTTTGGCCGGCAGGACCGGCGTGGCGCGAGCGGTCGTCTTCACCCGGG
>CAZONS010000528.1:0-2043 GCA_964581195.1 uncultured Thiobacillus sp.
TCAGGGCGCCGACGACGATGAGGAAGAAGATCAGCAGGCCGATCTGGAAACGGCGGATCTTGCGCTTCAGCGGGTCCGGCGGCAGCGGGCGCGGGGGGCGCGCGCCCTCACCCGTGGAGGCATCGACTTCAGTCGTCATGAATCAGCCCGGGAACTCGCCCAGCCAGTCGCGTGGACGCAGGAAATCGCTGTACAGCCGCGCCTCCGGGCTGCCCGCCTCGGGTTTCCAGTCATAACGCCATTTCACGATCGGTGGCATGGACATCAGGATGGACTCGGTGCGCCCGCCGGATTGCAACCCGAACAGGGTGCCGCGATCGAACACCAGATTGAATTCGACATAGCGGCCACGCCGATAGGCCTGGAAATCGCGCTCGCGTTCGCCATAGGGCATGTCGCCGCGACGCTGCACGATGGGCAGGTAGGCCGCAAGAAAATGGTCGCCGACGCTCTCGGTGAGGTTGAAGCACTGCTCGAACCCGCCTTCGGAGAGATCGTCGTAGAAGATGCCGCCGATGCCGCGCGGCTCATTGCGGTGCTTGAGATAGAAGTACTCGTCGCACCACGTCTTGAATCGCGGGTAGTGCTGCTCGCCGAACGGGTCCAGCGATCGCTTGCACATGGCGTGGAAGTGAACGGCGTCTTCCTCGAAGCCGTAATAGGGCGTCAGGTCCATGCCGCCGCCGAACCACCACACCGGCGCCTCGCCCGGTTTTTCCGCGACGAAGAAGCGCACGTTCATGTGCGTGGTTGGCACGTAGGGGTTGCGCGGATGCATCACCAGCGATACGCCCATCGCCTCCCAGTGACGCCCCGCCAGTTCCGGCCGGTGCGCGGAGGCCGAGGGCGGCAGCCTGTCGCCGGTCACATGCGAGAAATTCACCCCGCCACGCTCCAGGAAGTCGCCCTCCTCGATCAGGCGGCTGACGCCCCCGCCGCCCTCGGGCCGTTCCCAGGCATCGCGCCGGAAGGGTTTGCCGTCGATCTGCTCCATGCGTTCGACGATGAGCTCCTGCAATCCCAGGAGGAATTCCTTGACCGGCTGTGTGTTCATGTTGGTTTATGTCTGCTGGGGGGTAGGGTGCGTCGCGCGCACCGAAGCGTGTGGCGCGCGCGGCGCACCCCGCGCGATCAAACCTTGTAACCCACGTGCAGCGCCACCACGCCGACGGTGAGATTGAAGAAGTCCACGCGCTGGAAGCCCACCGATTCCATCATGCCTTTCAGGGTTTCCTGATCCGGGTGCATGCGGATGGATTCGGCGAGATAACGGTAGCTTTCCGCGTCCTTGGTGACCAGGTCGCCCAGACGCGGCAGCACCTGGAAGGAATAGGTGTCATAGAGTGGCGCCAGCGGCTTCCAGACCTTGGAGAACTCCAGCACCATGAGCTTGCCGCCGGGTTTGAGCACCCGCCGCATCTCGGCCAGTGCGTCTTCCTTGTGGGTCATGTTGCGCAGGCCGAAGGCCACGGTGACCAGGTCGAAATAATCGGACGGAAACGGCAGTTTCTCGGCGTCGCACTGCGCCACCGGCAGCATCAGACCCTGGTCCATCATGCGGTCGCGCCCCACCCCCAGCATCGAGCCGTTGATGTCGGTCAGCCAGACTTCGCCGGTGGGACCGGCATCCTTGGCCAGCAAGCGCGAGATGTCGCCGGTGCCGCCGGCGATGTCGAGAATTCTCGCGCCCGGCCGCACCCGCGCGTGCAGGGAGAGGAAGCGCTTCCACAGGCGGTGCAGCCCCATGGACATGAGGTCGTTCATCACGTCGTAGCGCTGCGCCACGGAGTGGAACACCTCGGCGACCTTGGCGGCCTTCTCTTCTTCCGCGACGGTCTTGAAGCCGAAATGGGTCTGCTTGTCGGTCATATCTCTGGACGTGTGGCGTGTGGCGATCGGGTTGCTGGCGGAGGAACCGCCAGGCGGTGGGTCAGTGGGGGCGGAAGCCTTCGGGCGCGCCGACACCCTCGCCAAAGAAATACTTCTCCGCCTGCTCCATCAGATACTTGCGATGCTGGGCATCGGCCAGGTTGAGGCGGTTTT
>CAZONS010000529.1:0-2042 GCA_964581195.1 uncultured Thiobacillus sp.
ATTGTAGCTATCCGGGGTGAGAGAGGGAGCTACAACGCCCGCGGGGGAGCCATGCAGACTCCCCCGCGGGCGTGCCGCTTCGCGGCGTCTGCAAGACCGGCCTGACGGCAATTCGACGAGCATGCCGACGAGATGCCCTACCTGATGTATGACGCCATCAACGACAGCCGGGTGCGCCCTTCGCATCTGGCGCTTGACGGCGTCATTCGTCCGGTCGGCGATCCGTTTTGGAAGACCCATACGCCGCCGCTGGGCCATCGCTGCCGCTGCACCTTGCGCGCCCTTGACCGCAACGAGGCGCGCGAACGCGGCGGCCCGACGCAGAACGTCCCCGCCGAAGGTGTGGCCGATCCCGGCTGGGGGAGCGATCCGCGCGCATGGGGATCGACGCTGGGACGTCTGGCCCGTGAGCGCATGGCCTCGTGCGATATTGCATTCGCCCAGAAGCGCATGGGGGTGCAGATGCACTGCACACCGGACGGCATGGTGACGCTGTTCCGGGCATTGGCCGCCGAATATCAGGCGACGCCGTTGCCGCCGCCGAAGACCGTATCGCGCGACATGCTGATCGACCCGGCGGCATTCGGCCAGGCCGAGCTTTATCGGCGCTTCCTCGATTCTTACGATGCGGACAATGTGCGGCGCTGGACGGAGAAGATCGGCATCGAGATCGGCCCGGACAAGTCCTTATTCCTGGCGCAGGATGGCGGGTGGAAGATCACAAAGAACCGGCGCGCGGGCTATATGCTCCTGTTCGCCGACACGCTGGCCGATCCCGCGACGGTTCAGTGGATTCAGGATCAGAATGGGCCGGATCGCCTGGGCATCTTCGGCGAGTATCGGATCGGCGGCAACCGGTATCGCACGGCCATTTACTACAAGTTGGACGGATCGGCATGGATAGGTTGGTCGGCGTTTACGCCGCTTGAAAAGCAGTGGCCCGGATATGTGCTGGCGGGCGTCCCGATATGGCGCAGAAACGAAAAACCCCAACGCGCCTGAACGCTTGGGGTCGTGGCCGGTTCTGGTGTGCCTTCAGGGACTGTCGCTACCGGCGAACGCCCTCATCCTAAATCGACCGGAAACCAAAGTCAATCCGCTGAACGCGTTCCCGCCGACAGGCCCGCGCTATACCGCGATGATCGCGGCCATGAATGCACCCGCTCACCAAGCCCTGACCCTGACATTCGCCCTGCAACGGCCTGCCGATGCGCCTGCCGGGCGCGGCGAGATTCGCCGCCAGATCGATGCCGACGGCCTGGCCAGTCTGCATATCGCCGGCGAGATCACCGGCGCAACCGACGCGGGGCAACGCATCGCCCGGCTGATGGCCGAGGGCTACCCGGCGGCTGCCGGCGCGATCAGCCTGGACTACGCCGCCATCCCGCCCGTGCTGCGCTTGATGGGCATCGCGCGCGCCGCCTGGCCCGATCTGTTCGCGGCCATCCAGATCATGGAGCGCGCCGCACTCGCGGAGATCAATCGTGAGCGGTAAACGCGCCTACTCGTCGGCAATGCCCAGCAGGAGCGCACACAGCGCCGTCAGGGGGGATTCCCACGCCCACAGGGCGAAGGCGACGGCGAGCAGGGCCAATGCTGCGACGAAGTGCAGGCTTAGTGCTGCGATGAGGGCCCCTGCCAGACATACCGGTAGCGCGTGCGAAAGGTTCATGCCGTGAGTGTAACGACGCTGGCCATCCAGATCAAGGACTGGCCGCCGACGCCGCGCGCAAGGCGGCGCAGGCTGCGCCGATCCATGCGGATGCGCGGGCGATTCGCGGCCTGTTGCTGGCCGGTAGCGGGGCGCCCGGCGATGAGTTCCGGGTCTGAGCATGTGGCGCGCCGGCACCTGGCGGGCGGGGACGTGGGCGGGGGAGGCGCTGCCGCCTGCCGTCCCGCCGGCGCCGACTTTCACCCCCGCCGCCAGGTCGTGCCGCCGGGTCCGTCCTCGAGCACGATGCCGGCGGCCTTGAGTTGGTCGCGGAGACGGTCGGCCTCGGCGAAGTTCTTCGCCTTCTTGGCTGCGTGGCGTGCGGCGATCG
>CAZONS010000530.1:0-2021 GCA_964581195.1 uncultured Thiobacillus sp.
CCTGGACGCGACCGGCCCAGTCGGCGGGCAGCTCGCCGTTCATGCGGCGGGTGAACTCGGCGGCCAGCTCGGGGAACTGCGCGGCGTACTCGGCGAACTTGTTGTTCCACAGCTTTTCCAGACCCTCGCCCTTGGTCTTGGCATCCCAGCCGTCGTAGACGTCCTGGGGAATGACGAAGGGCTCGTGGTTCCAGCCGAGGTGCTTGCGGGTGGCCTCGATCTCGGCGTTGCCCAGGGCGGCGCCGTGCACGTCGTGGGTGCCTTCCTTGTTCGGGGAACCCTTGCCGATGATGGTCTTGCAGCAGATCAGGGTGGGGCGGTCGGCGGACTGCTTGGCCTTCTGCACGGCGGCATCGACGGCGGCGGCATCATGGCCGTCGACATTGGCGATGACGTTCCAGCCATAGGCTTCGAAACGCTTCGGGGTGTCGTCGGTGAACCAGCCATCGGTATGGCCGTCGATGGAGATGCCGTTGTCGTCCCAGAAGGCGATCAGCTTGTTCAGGTGCCAGGTGCCGGCCAGGGCGCAGGCTTCGTGCGAGATGCCTTCCATCATGCAGCCGTCACCCAGGAACACGTAGGTGTGGTGATTGACGATGTCGAGGCCGGGCTTGTTGAACTCGTGCGCCATCAGCTTCTCGGCCAGCGCCATGCCGACCGCGTTGGTGATGCCCTGACCCAGCGGACCGGTGGTGGTCTCGACGCCGGGGGTGTAACCGTACTCGGGGTGACCCGGAGTGCGGGAGTGCAGCTGGCGGAAGCTCTTGAGATCGTCGACGCTGACGTCATAGCCGGTCAGGTGCAGCAGGGCGTAGATCAGCATGGAGCCGTGGCCGTTGGACAGCACGAAGCGATCGCGGTCGGGCCACTTGGGATTGGTCGGGTTGTGGCGCATGTGGTGGTTCCACACCACTTCGGCGATTTCCGCCATGCCCATGGGCGCGCCCGGGTGGCCGGAGTTGGCCTTCTGCACAGCATCCATCGCCAAGGCGCGGATGGCGTTCGCGAGGTCGTTACGTGTTGCCATGTTTTTGATTCCTCAAGAAAAAAACCGCTATCAACGCCCAGACCGGGCGGAAAGCTTAGATTATGTGCAAGGCGCTTGAATCAGAGCAAGCCCCCAGCAGGCCGGAAAAACCCCCATCCTGGCCACGGACATCGGCCCTCGGCCTTGATTCATGCGGGGGGAGGGCGACATCCCAGGAAAAATTAAAATGTTTTTATATGCTCCTGCCAGCCGCTTATGGAATCAGCCGCGAAGCCGCTTCTGGTGCGGTGCACAACGCGCTTCACGACCCATCGGGCGCGTGTCCGGAGAGGCGGCGTTTTTTGATCGCCGGAGGAAAAAACCGGTGCGATGAGCGGAAAAGGTCAATTTGCATCGATTTTCCGCCGCGTCGCCACCCACCCGCTCCACTGCGCCAGCAAGCCCGGCGTCTGCGCGGCCAGGACCGAACGACACCAGGGGTCGCCGGCCAGGAAGTCGCCGCCATCGAGAGCGCAGACGGCGGCGCCCGCCTCCCTCAGAATCAGCCAGCCGGCGGCATAATCCCACATCTTCTGGCCGCCATGGAGATAGACATGCAGACGTCCGGCGGCCACATAGCACCAGTCCAGGGTGCTGGCGCCCAGATTGCGCTGCGAGGCGAACGGATGTTCCCGCGCCAGGCTCGCGGCCAGGTCGCGGTCGATGCGCTTGAGGTCGACCCCGGCCATGCAGCGATTCAGATCATCGGGAGGCAGTTTCAGGGGCAGGGCGTCGCCGTTCATGAAGGCGCCACCGCCTTCCCTGGCGTAGAAGGCCTCGTCGGCATGGGGATCGTAGACCACGCCCAGCACCGCGCGGCCCTCCAGGACCAGGGCGACGGACACGGCGAAGAAAGGCAGGCCGTTGACGAAGTTGCTGGTGCCGTCGATCGGGTCGACGCACCAGAATCCGGCCTGACTGGATCGCCAGACCGCCCGCTGTTCCTCGTCAGGCATCTCCTCGCCCAGCATGGGATAGGGCGCGATGGCGCGCA
>CAZONS010000531.1:0-2020 GCA_964581195.1 uncultured Thiobacillus sp.
TATAATGAGATCAGCCTGGTCGAGATCCTCGTAGCAGCCCGGTACGGTATCGGAGCCGAAGGCCCGGCGATGGCCGGCCACCGACGAGGCCATGCAGAGCCGCGAATTGGTGTCCATGTTGCCGGAGCCGATGAAGCCCTTCATCAGCTTGTTGGCGACGTAATAGTCCTCGGTCAGCAACTGGCCGGAGACATAGAAGGCGACGGCGTCGGGGCCGTGTTCGGCGATCACCTGGCGGAAGCGTTGCGCGACCGTGTCGAGCGCGGCGTCCCAGGTCACCCGCCGGCCGCCGATTTCCGGGTGCAGCAGGCGGTCATCCAGGCTCAGGGTCTCACCCAGCGCCGCGCCCTTGGAGCAAAGACGGCCGAGGTTGGCCGGATGCTCGGGGTCGCCACGGACGCTGAAGGTGTCGCCGGCGCGGCTCACCAGCACGCCACAGCCGACGCCGCAGTAGGGGCAGGTGGTGCGGACGGGGAGGTCGGTCATGGCGGTCATATCGCTACCGCAGGGTGCGCATGGCGCACCCTACGCATTCGGGCAGCCTTCTTCCGGCGTCAGCGACAGGCTGACCTGGCCCTCCACCACCCGCACCGGATAGCGCGCGGCGCAGCCGACATCGGGCGCCACGGCGAGGCCGCTGTCGAGGTTGATCTTCCAGTCGTGCAGGGGGCAGGCCACCTTCTTGCCGTGGACGATGCCCTGCGACAGCGGCCCGCCCTTGTGCGGGCACTTGTCGCGCAGGGCGAAGATTTCGTCGTCGACGGTGCGGAACACGGCGATCTCGCCGGCGGCGGTCTTGATGACGCGGGCACCCTGGCGCGGGATGTCTTCGAGGTGGCCGATCTGTAGCCAGTTTTCGTTCATGTTCGTTTCCTTTGTCGTAGGTCGGGTTAGCGGCTTTATCGCGTAACCCGACACGGTGGAATGTCGGGTTACGGCGCAAACTCCCGCGCCTGACCCGACCTACGCGTAAATGCCGTTATGCAATCGCCGCCAGCGGCGTGAACTCGTGCTGCTGTCCGCCATCGGCGCGCTCTTTCCAGGGGTCCACCTGCGCGGGTTTCTGCGAAATCGCGAAGCGTTCGGCCAGCAGCTTGCGGTTGGCTTCATCCTCCACCACCTTCGCCTTGATGTGGGCGAGGCCGACCCGCTCCACCCACGGCGCGGTGCGTTCCAGATAGTGGGCTTCCTCGCGGTAGAGCTGGGCGAAGGCGGCGGTGTACTCCATGACCTGTTCCTCGGTTTCCACCTTGGTGAGCAGATCGGTGACGCGCACCTTGATGCCGCCGTTGCCGCCGACATGGAGTTCGTAGCCTGAGTCCACGCAGACCACGCCGAAGTCCTTGATGGTGGCCTCGGCGCAGTTGCGCGGGCAGCCGGAGACGGCCAGCTTGTACTTGTGCGGCATCCAGGAACCCCAGGTCAGTTGCTCCAGCTTGACCCCCAGCCCGGTGGAATCCTGGGTGCCGAAGCGGCACCACTTGGCGCCGACGCAGGTCTTCACCGTGCGCAACGCCTTGCCGTAGGCGTGGCCGGAGACGAAACCGGCCTCCGACAGGTCCTTCCACATGGCCGGCAGGTCTTCCTTCTTCACCCCGAACAGGTCGATGCGCTGGCCGCCGGTGACCTTCATCTCCGGCACGTTGAACTTTTCCGCGACGTCGGCGATGGCGCGCAGTTCCTTCGGGTTGGTGAGGCCGCCCCACATCCGCGGCACCACCGAGAAGGAGCCGTCCTTCTGGATGTTGCCGTGGGCGCGCTCGTTGATGTAGCGCGACTGGGCGTCGTCGACGTATTCGGTCGGCCAGGCGCAGAGCAGGTAGTAGTTGAGCGCGGGGCGGCACTTGTTGCAGCCGTCCGGCGTCTTCCAGTTCAACGCGGCCATGGTGTCCGGCATGGACTTGAGCTCCCGCTCGGCGATCGCGGCGCGGATTTCGTCGTGGGTGCTGTCGGTGCAGCCGCACAGCGGCTTCTTCGAGGGCGCGGTGGAATAGTCGCCGCCCACGGTCGCCGCCAGGAT
>CAZONS010000532.1:0-2003 GCA_964581195.1 uncultured Thiobacillus sp.
ACCCGGATGACGTCCTTGGGCGCGAAGTGGCCGGACAGGATTTCCTTCGCCAGCGGGTTTTCGATCCGCTGCTGGGTGGCGCGCTTGAGGGGGCGGGCACCGAAGAGCGGGTCGAAGCCTTCGCGGGCCAGTTCCATGAGGGCGGCGTCGGAGACTTCCAGTTTCATGTCCATTTGCGCGACGCGCTGTTCCAGGTACTGGAGCTGGATGCGGGCGATGTGGGCTTCGCCGAAAGCAGCGTCTCCGGCACTTCGCCGTTGATGATGCGCTGTGCCAGGCCCTCGACGATGGCGGTCTTGCCGATCCCCGGCTCGCCGATCAGCACCGGAAAACACAAATTGTCCAAATCCCATTCTGGGACTAGCATCACGCCATGCGCATCGTCGCCATCAAAATCCTCCGCGATTTCTGGGTTCGACACCCAACAGCAAAGTCACATCTGGAGGCGTGGATAGACGATGCTCGGAAAGCGGATTGGCGGCAGCCTTCGGATATCAAAGCGGCCTTCCGCAACGCCAGCATTCTGAAAAATCGCCGCGTGGTATTCAACATCAAGGGCAATGACTACCGGCTGATCATCGCCGTGGCCTACCGTTTCGGCGCCGTTTACATCAAGTTCATCGGCACCCACGCGGAATATGACGCCATCAATGCCGACACTATCGAAATGGAGTTATGAACATGGACATCCGCCCCATTCACAGCGAAGACGATTACCGCGCGGCCATGCGCGAGATTTCCGAATACTTCGACAACGAACCGGAACCGGGCACGCCTGATGGCGACCGCTTCGATATTCTGCTCACCCTGTCAGAGGCCTACGAGGCCAAGCACTTTCCCGTGGACCTGCCCGACCCGGTTGAAGCCATCAAATTCCGTATGGAACAGGGTGGACTCACACCCAAAGACCTGGTACCCATGATCGGACGGATGAACCGGGTCTATGAAATCCTCAACCGGAAACGGCCTCTGACGCTGGCGATGATCCGGAAACTGCATGAGGAGCTGGGGATACCGGCGGAAAGTTTGATTTCCGCCACCAATAATGAAGCCCCCATCGTTTAGGCTTAAATCAACAACACCAGGCACATAGCCACCAAACAACAATGAGGGAGACCAGAAGATGAACATCGCTATCGCATCCATCCGTTTTCAAGGCGAGCCGGTCTATGCCGCGTTACTGGATCAGTTGCCGGGGGTGGACGCCTTGTGCGCCAAGACCACCATTGAGCCGTCCAGGGTGCGCAGATCGCTCATGGCCCGCAGCCTGTTGTTGTCGGAAGGCATGGCACCCGCACCTTATCGGGTGGCCCGGCAGATTGCAGAACGATTCGGAATTGCCGCTCCCATTGAGATCTACCAGGCGGCGGGCGCGGAAAACGCAGTCATACATACCGTGGCCGCGCCGGTCTTGATCGAAGTGCGCGGACGCATGCTTTCCCTGTTGGACGACGACACGCTGGCCGCCCTGCTGGGCCATGAAATGGGCCACTACCTGGCCCACGGTGAAGACAACCCCCATCGCGCCGCCACGTTGGCGGCCATGACCATCCTCCAGGGCGGCATCGGTTCAGAAGAGGTCGTGGCCGCCGCGCAATGTTTGAGCATGGCTCAGGAATTGACCGCGGATCGCATCGGACTCATCGCCTGCTCCGGACTGGATGCCGCACTGCGACTGGAGATGGTCGCTGTCACCGGCCTGGCCGCCGAAACCCTGACCTGGGATACCAACGCCTATCTCGCGCAGAGCCGCGCACTGATGGAAGCTGCCCTGGCGGAAGACGACACGGCACAGGACAGCACCCACCCGGAACACAGCCTGCGCACCTGGGCGCTTTGGCTGTTCTCGGAAACCGATGCATACCAAAAGCTTACCGGGCGTGGGCCGGGCAGCCGTTCCTTGAAAGAAGTCGATGAACTGCTGATGCGCGCACTGGGACGCCCGGAACAGGAAATCGGCGTCCCCACCCTGTTGGAAGAACCACCGTTGGAGGTGCATGAAT
>CAZONS010000533.1:0-2001 GCA_964581195.1 uncultured Thiobacillus sp.
GGGGGTCCAGGGCCACGCTCATGGTGTTCTCCGATCGGTCAGTGGCAGGGAAAGTAAGTCGTTATGGCTCGTTGCGACATAACGATGGTCAAAAAAAGGGGCACGCCCTCCCCCCCTCAATCATCGGATACCGCCGCCAGAACGATGCCGGTGGCCGCCTCGGGTTCGCTGGTGAAGGCGACGCAATGGTCGGCGTTGCTGACCAGATAGAGATTGAAGCCATCGCCTTCCAGTACCGGGTTCAAGCGGGCGGGGACGTCGTCATCGCCACAGAAGGTGAAATGAATGCCTGGCCATTCCCTGCGCAGGTGGCCGACACTGGCCTCGCTGAGGTCCAGCTCGGCGGCGCGGGTGGCCACCGCGGCGAGCAGTTCGCTATCGATGGCGGCGCGATCTGGCGTCATGGTGTTCAAGCCTCAGCTTCGTCGACGGCGAACTGGGCCAGGCTGCGGGCCTCGACCCCCATGATCCTCGCCAGCCAGGGTGGCGGCGCGTCGAGCGTGGCCTGCAGGCGGGCGAGCGCCTCGCGCGCGGGTACGGGTTGCGGGAACTTGATCGGATGCACGTTGGCGCGCACCACCTTGGCGGCGGCGGGACCGCCAATGGATTGCACATAGACGATCTGGCAATCGTTGATCAGTTCGGAACGGGCGACGTTCTTGTCCTCGGCGTCGTCGGCCTGCAGGGTGGCGCGTACGTCGATGAGCTTGATGGCGTCGCGACCGACCTGGTAGACCAGGAAGCGTGGCGCCGAGCCGAAGTGGCCATCGAGGTTGTCGGCGCTGTTGGAGGCGACCGCGACGCGCAGGCTGCCGGGCATATCACCCTCGGCATAGGGCTCGGGCTTGGGCACGGAGGCGTCGTCGCCGTTCTCGCCCCAGAGATAGCGCACCGCGAGCTTGATGCTGGCGGTATCGATGTCAGGCTCCACGGTTTCCTCGCCGGAGAGCACCAGCTTGAGGTCGGCGACGGTGATCGTCGCCAGTTTCTCCTCGGTCAGCGGCAGACCCAGCCGCTCGGCCAGCTTGACGGTGAACGCCGCCAGATTCACCTCGGCCAGCGCCTTGGCGGCGAGAGTGATGCGGAACGCGGCTGCTTTGGTGATTTGGGACATATTGGGCCTCTCGGTGTGAGTTGCGCGTAGCCCGGATGGAGTTGTGCGGAATCCTGGGGCTCTTCGACCGACCAGTGGATGTCGGCAATTCCCCCGGATTCCGCTGTCGCCGCATCCGGGCTACGCATGCTGCTTTACATCCCTCCCCCGGAGGGAGAGGGTGAACTTCATGCCGCCAACGCCACGATGCAGTCGTCGATGGGGCAGAGCTGCACGCACTTGGGCTTGTCGTAATCGCCCTCGCATTCCGTGCAGGTATCGGGGTTGATGATGTAGACGCCCTTCTTTCTCCGGATGGAGGCGGTGGGGCAGTCCGGTTCGCAGTCCGCGCAGGCGGTGCACAGTTCGGCAATGATCTGAAGTGCCATGAGGGTTTCCTTTCGCTTATTCCGCCGCATCCAGGCGCTTGGCGCGCACCGAGTAGGGCAGACGTTCGGGGGCGGGCTGCGGCTCGATCAGGTAGGCGCCGCCGTTGTTCAGCTTGATCTCGCCACCCCACTTTTCCGGGGTGTCGAATTCCATCGAGACGATGGTGTCCTCGAGATCGCGCTTCGGCAGGTAGAACACATACTCACCCTTGCTGCCGCGCCGAATCATGATGTTGGCCATGGGAGGCTCCTTGGTTGGCGCGCGCGGCGCACCCTACAGGTTGCTTCGCGTAGGGTGCGCCATGCGCACCGATTAACGCACGAGGTCGTAGTTGTAGTCCGTCGTCCCCATGCCGCGGGTCTCCTCGTCCAGACGCTCCAGCACCGCGTTCACCAGGGTGGTGAGCAGGTACATGGCGCCCTCGTAGCCGAGGGTGGTCATGCGGTGCAGGTGGTGGCGATCGAAGATCGGGAAGCCGATGCGGATCAGCGGCACCTCGAACTGCTTGCCCAGGTGCA
>CAZONS010000534.1:0-1993 GCA_964581195.1 uncultured Thiobacillus sp.
CCGCGGATCCGCTTGACCAGATCCAGACGGGCGGCTGGAAGGCCGTGTTCGCGGCGAAGATCGCGAACCAGGACGCCCTTGTGCGTCTGGAGTCTGCCGCCACCGCCTAGTTCCTGACGTAACGGACAAGGATGAGGGGTCAGCCACGCGCCGGCCCCTCTCCGCACGTCCGGAGGAGGGTATATGGCAAGTCCCGCAAGGTCCCGCCGTGCCCCAACCAGGTCCCCTGCAGCGACAAGGGCCCGGAAGGCATCGGCGCCCAAGCGCAAGCCGGCGGCGCCCGAGCGTCCGACAAAAGCTCCAATCCCCATCACAGTGCCCCCGACCGGGGCGGAAAGCGGAGGTTCAGTTATGGCTACGCAGGCCGCAGAGGCGCAGGATCAGGCCCAGACCCAGGCTCACGTCGACCCGTCGAAGCCACCCGCCAAGGCGGCTGCGGCGCGGAACACCGCCACCGACTACAACGACAACGCCCAGCGCGACCCGCAGACGCTGGCCACCCGTGATGAACTGCGGGCCCAGCCGAAGGTCAACGTGTTTCTGCAGTGGACCGCGGAGGACGAGAAGGCGTTCCAGGGCAACCGGCCGCTGCCCTACCGCCGGGTGGAGACCGTCCACATCAACGGCGTGGAGTACCACATCGAGCGCGGCAAGATGGCCCAGGTTCCGCTGTCTGTGGCGGTTGTTCTGGCCGATGCCGGCATGATCGCAATTGACCAGCTCCCGGACTGCCGGGACAAGGAAGTGCTGGTGGCCGAGCGGGAGAAGGCCGAAAGGGAGCGCCAGGCGCGCTACGCCCGCCGGGGCCTGGACCTGGTTCGGTAAGGACGGACCACGACAACAACGGGGAGTGCCTTGACAGGCGCTCCCCCTGACTTCGAAAGCGACCGACGTTCGATGGAGAGGTGAGATTCGATGTCGTTTAAGAACAAGATTGACGCCTCGTTTGAGGAGATCATCAGGCTGGTCACCAAGGTGATCAGCGGCACCGGCGCCGATTCGCTGTTCGGCTTCCGTACGGAAGTGACGGCCAGTTTACCCGCAGGCACCAACAACATCGGCGACGTAGACGTGCTGTCCATGGTGTCGTGGGGTAAGGGTGCGGGCTACGCCAGCCGTTCCGGAGCGCTGGCGGCTACGACCGCAGAAGTCGTGACCGACCAACCCAACAAGGATGTGACAATCGAGTCTCTGGAAGTGGCGGCCAGCGTTGACACCGCCCGGTTTCAGCTGGACATTTACAACGCGGACGGCACTACCCGGTACACGATCAGCGCGTCACCCGCGGACGGCACAACCCTGACCGCCATGACGTTTTCCGGCCTGCGCACCCACAAGAGCGGCATCTGGGAACTGGTTGTTGATGCGGCGGGCACGTACAAAGCGCGCCTCACCCGCGCACTGTACTGCCCGAATGGGTTCCGTGCTCGGGTTGAAAACACGACGGCCGGATCCATCAACATGAACTACCAGGTCCTCTGGGCCGAGCGCAACTAGGGGGTGTAGCCGTTGACCGCACAGGAATGGATTCGGGCAACGTTTCCGACTGAACCGCACCAGGACGATCTCGGTGTCGAGGTCTTTGTCTTCGGCAACCGCTCTGCGCCCGTAGAGGCGTTTGCCACGATGTTCAGTGCGGCCTTCACGGGTGACGCTCCGACGCATGCGGGGCTGTCTGCCGTGGTGGCTGACACAGGCTGGCAGGCGATCTTCGACGCATGGCGGGATCAGGGGATTATCGCCTGAGGCTCAGTGACGGCCGCGAGTGTGACACACGGGCCTCCCTTCACTCGGGGAGGCCCCTTCTCCATGCCTCCAGGGAGGTGAGCCCGATTGGACCGCACCGCCATTCGCACCGCCGCCCGGGAGCTCCTGAACGAGGCGACCGCCTCCTTCTGGAGCAATACGGAGCTGGACCGGTGGCTGAACTTCGGCATTCAGGACATCAACGCCGTCATCCGCGTGGAGTCCAACACCACCACCACGGGCAACA
>CAZONS010000535.1:0-1981 GCA_964581195.1 uncultured Thiobacillus sp.
CCTGGCTGGACAAGATCAGGCCGCAGGTCATCGACGGGCGGGACGCCCTGATGACGAGCGAGTGATGTTCAGCTTTCTGGCCACCGTCACGGCTTCGACCAAGCGCCCGCCGGCGATCGCCTCGGGCAAGCGCGGCGCGCCGGTCGCTCACCTGGCCTCCGTCCAGTGCACGCCGCTGCTACCGGCCTCCACCGACCTGCTGCAGCGGCTGATGCTGGACGCGGCCTACAAGCTCCTGGAGACAACCTTCTTCGGTGAGGTGGACATCCGGGAGGGCGACATACTCGTGGTGGGCGCCGACGAGTACCCGGTCCAGGCGGTGGACGTCTACCCGGCCACGGCCCTGGGCAACCCGGCCTACCGGCGCCTGGCGCTGCAGGACCTGCGCAAATGATCGACTTAAAGATCTGGATCGAAGGCCTGGAAGAGGCCCAGGCAGCCAACCGCCGGGCCATCGCCGAGCTCACGCCGGCGCGCGCCTTCGGGCGCGCCCTGCAATATACGACCGTGATGCTCTTCGACTACGCCGTCGCCATCACCCACCGGCTGACCGGGGCCCTGGCCGCCTCGCACCGCATGAAGGTCAAGTTCCGCCCCTACGGCTTCGAGATCCGCCCGGACCCGCACGCGGTGGGGCCGCGCGGGCGCTTCCCGGCCGAATACGGCATCTTCGAGCACCGCCGGGGCGGCGAGCACGCCTTCTACGACCGCACGTATGCCGAGATGGGCGGGCGGGCCCTGCAGTACGGCATCGACGTCTTAGCACAGAGGATCGAGTAAATGGCATCCGACACGACCAGCCGGGAAGACTCCCGCAAGCACCTGGCCTCCCTGCTCTCCGCCGCCCTGGTGGGGGCGGGGCTGCCGGTCCAGGAAGTGCTCGACCACAAGACGGCCGACTTCTTCGAGAAGTCGCCGGTGGTGATCGTGCACTCCGGGCCGGTGCTGTACCGCAAGCCCAAGGGCATGGGGACCGTGGGCTACAAGATCCGCTTCGGCCTGGACGTGCTGGTCTTCGTGGCCGACTCGTCCGAGGAGGAGAGCTGGACGCGCGCCAACGTGGAGGACGCCTTCGACGCCATCGAGAAGCGCATCGCCGACGTGATCGCCGACAACCGTGAAGCGCCCGGCCACTGGTCCTACATCGCTCACCAGGAGGGTGAAGGGGCGATCCTGCCCGTCAACTCCGCCACCACCGGCGGCAAGCCTTTCCTGGTCGAGCGCATTCCGTTCATCGTGGAGGTACAGGATGACTGAAGCAATTTTTGTTAAATACATAAAGCCCGGGGAATGGCTGCCGGGAGTGCCGGCCCGGGACATGGACAGGCCCGAGTGGGAGGCGCTGCCCGAAGAGAAGCGGGCCCTCGGCCTGCAGCTGGGCCTGTATGAGATCGTTCCCGAAGAGGATGCCGAAACTAGTTTCGGAGGTGACGCGTGACCGTTTTAGACCTGTATCAAGTGCAGCTCGGCAAACAAACCCTGTGGGGCACGGCCGTAGCCGGCTCTGTCCGCCTGATGGACGTGCTGGATGCGCGCATCACCCCCCTGGTCAATGCGACCGTCTTTCAAACCAGGCACGGGACGCTCGGGCCGGGCAACCAGGTCGGCCTGGAGGCGACCGGGGGCTCTGGCTTTATCGAGGGCATGCTGACCTACGAGGACGGCTGCTACCCCTTAGAAGGCCTGTTTGGGGAAGCCGCGCCCTCGGGAGCCGGGCCCTACGTGCGCGCCTACGCGGCCGGCAACGCCGACAGCCCGCGCATCATGACCGTGCTATACGGGCAGGACACCAACGTCTACCGCCTGACCGGGGGCCTGGTGACCAAGCTGGTCATCAGCGGGGCCTCGGGGGAGACCGACACCCAGCTGCGGCAGCGCTACGAGCTGCTCGGCAAGAGCGCCGAGGGCGGGGCTTTGGCGGCCCTCGCCGACCGGTCCGTCAACCCGGTGATGGCCAGCCAGGTGCAGATCTACGTCGACG
>CAZONS010000536.1:0-1971 GCA_964581195.1 uncultured Thiobacillus sp.
CGCCGGCATCGGCGACGGCCTCATCCGCATCGCGGTCGGGCTGGAAGCGGTGGTGGATCTGCGGAACGATCTGGCGCGGGGGCTGGACGGACTGTAAGGCGAAGCGGGTGGTCGGCCCGCGACGGGCCCCTTACCAGTCGTGCGTATGCCAGTGTCGATGTTCCACCCCCCCGTGACTGCGGCGGTGGGCATGCGCCAGGTTGGCGGCGATCAGGCGGTCGGTGTCGGCGAGGAAGGGTTCGATCGGGCCGTCGTGGAGCAGGCGGTGATCCTCGCCCAGCACCAGGGCGCGGTTGCCCAGTTCCGGGGCGAGGCCGAGGTTGTGGGTGGTGGTGAGCAGGGTGATCGGCAGGTCGGCGAGGAAGTCCACCAGCCAGCCGGTGGAGCGCGGATCGAGGGCGGCGGCGGGTTCATCCAGCAGCAGTAGCTTCGGTTCCGCCGCCAGCAGCGCGGCCAGCGCGACCTTCTGCTTCTCGCCGCCGGAGAGCGTGAAAGGCGGCCGTTTCAGGAATGGCGTCACCCCCACCAGGTCGGCCCAGTGCGCCACCCGCTCGTCGATGCTGGACAGCCCCATCTGGCGCGGGCCGAAGGCGATCTCGTCGTGGACCGTGGGGTTGAACAGCATCACGTCCGGGTTCTGGAACAGCAGCGCCACCTCCTGACGGAAGCGGCGGCGCAACGGCGCCTGCCGGAGGGTGCGCGGCGAGATCGCCTCGCCTTCGTAGCGCACGCTGCCGCTCGTCGCCGTGATGAGGCCGTCGAGGATCTTCAGCAGCGTCGACTTGCCGCTGCCGTTGCTGCCCAGCAGGACCCCCTTTTCACCGGCGGCGAGCCTGAAGCTCACATCGAGCAAACAGGTCTTGTCGCCGAAATGGTGGCTCAGGCCTTCGACTTCGATCATCGGAACATTCCCCGCGATTGCATGGCCTGGGCCGATTCGTGCGCGTTCGCCAGCGCTCGGTCGAGCAGCCAAGCGGCGGCGTGGGCGGCGGCGCGGTAGCGGGCGGTGAGGCCGGCCGGACGCGGGCTGCGGCTTTGCAGGCCGAGGCGAAATTCCGCCAGGGTGCGCTTGAGGCCCAGCGACTGGCTCACCGCCAGCACCAGCAGGAAGGATAGACGCCTGGAAAACGCCAGGGCCTCGAACAGGTTCACCCGGGCGATGAACAGGAAGGTGAGCAGGGCCATCAGCAGCACCCGCGTGTTGGCCGCGAGCAGCCAGTCCAGCGGTGCCGCGCGTCCCAGCAACCAGGACTGCGCCAGATAGGCCAGGGAAACCGTGCCGCTGAAGGCGATGGTGGCCAGCACGGCGCGGCGCAGCAGGCGCTGGGCCGCGCGGCCGCAAGCCAGCAGAACGACGAGGAGGCCACCCGCCAGCCAGACGGGGTTGCTCAGCCAGGAGGCGGTGACCAGGGCGAGCAGGTAGGCCGCGAGCTTGCCGCGTTCAGTCATGACGGTAGCGCCGGCGCAGGCGCGCGATCAGGTTGCCGCCGAGCACGGTCAGGGCGCCCTCGCCGAGGCCGAGCAGGGCATGGGGAATCAGCAGCGCGGGCAGGGTGACCGCCCAGCCGAAGGGGAAGTACAAGGGGGCGCCGGTCGCGTCGTGAGCGAGCAGCGGCTGCGCCCCGAGCGCCAGGGCGAGCAGGAGGGCGGGCAGGGCGAGGCCGACCCAGCCGGCCAGGAACAGGGCCAGGCCGGCATGCAGGCGACGTGTCGCCAGGAACAGGCCGCGCGCCGCCAGCGCCCCGGCGAAGCCCATCGCCAGCGCGTTCAGCGGCAGGGTGGTGACGCCGCCGTCGCCGAACAGCAGGGCCTGGATGGCGAACACCATGGAGGCGGCCATGAAGGCGTTCCAGATGCCGAAGGAGGCCGCCAGCAGGCCGACACCGGTGACATGCGCGCTGGTGCCGCCGGGCAGCGGCAGGGCGATGAAGGACAGCGCGAACGACGCCGCCGTCAGCGCGGCCAGCCAGG
>CAZONS010000537.1:0-1964 GCA_964581195.1 uncultured Thiobacillus sp.
AAGACGCCGGTGTATCCCCTGCACACCTGGCTGCCGCTGCTGGCCACGGAAGGTCCGGTGGCGGTGGTGGCGCTGCTCACCGGTTTGAAACTGGGCGCCTACGGGCTCATCCGCTTCGCCGTGCCCCTGGCCCCGGGGGCGGCGCAGGAGATGCACTGGCTGCTGACCGGCCTCGGGGTGATCGGCCTGATCTATGGCGCGGTCACCGCCCTGGCCCAGACCAACCTGCGGGTCATGCTGGCCTATGCCAGCCTGTCCCATGTCGGCCTGGTGCTGCTGGGCATCGCCTCCTTCAATCTGCAGGGGCTGCAGGGCTCGGTCATGCAGTTGCTCAACTTCACGCTGGTGGCCGGCGGCGCCTTCCTCGTCACCGCCTTTCTGCAGCACCGGCTCGGGTCGACGGACATCAGCGCCCTGGGCGGCGGGGCGAAGACCATGCCCCTGCTGGCCAGCGTCTTCCTGTTCTTTGGCGTCGCCGGCATGGGCCTGCCGGGCACCTCCGGCTTTCCCGCGGAATTGCTGATCCTGGTCTCCGTCCTGCAAACCCACCCCGGCGCCGGCCTCGCCGCCCTGTTCGCCATGGTGCTGGGGGCCGCCTATTTTCTCGACCTGTACCGGCGCGCCTTCTTTGGCCCGGTGATCCGCGACGCGGTCGCCCATGCCCAGGATCTGCGTCCCAGGGAACTGGCGATTGTGCTGGTCTACGCCCTGATCATCCTGGTGGTGGGACTGTTCCCCTCCCTCCTGCTTGGCCTGATCGAGCCCTCCGCGTCTGCCTGGGTGGCCCAGTTGAAGTGATGCGCTAGGCTGTGGCTGCAGGGGTTACATGCCGTATTTCTTCAGCTTGCGCCAGAGCGAGACGCGGTCGATGTTCAGCATGCGCGCCGCTTCGCTGCGGTTGCCGTTGGCCACCTTGAGGGCGTGCAGGATGTGCTCCTTCTCCCGATCCTCGAGCGTGGCGGGCGGCGTGGCCAGTGCCGGGGAGAAGACCTTCACCGTGAGCTTGCCCAGATGCTGGGGCAGGTGCGCCTCCTCCAGCACGTCGCCCTCCGCCAGCGCGATGCCGCGTTCGATGAAGTTGGACAGTTCGCGGACATTGCCGGGATAGTCATATTCGGTCAGCCGCTGCATCGCCGCCGCGCTGATCTCCCGCGTCGGGCGGTCCATGGTGGCGGCGAACTTGCGCAGCAGGTAGTAGGCCAGCAGCGGGATGTCGTCGCGGCGTTCGCGCAGCGGCGGCAGTTCCAGCGTCACCACGTTCAGGCGGAAATAGAGGTCGTTGCGCATCTGGCCGCTTTCGACCGCATCCTTGAGGTCGCGGTTGCTCGCCGCCAGCACCCGCACGTCGATTTTGGTCGGCTCCACCGCGCCGACGCGCAGCACCTCGCGTTCCTGCAGGACACGCAGCAGCTTGATCTGGATGGAGGGCGGCAGTTCAGCGACTTCGTCGAGGAACAGGGTGCCGCCCTCGGCGGCCTCGAACAGACCGGCCTTGCGGCTTTCGGCGCCGGTGAACGCCCCCTTCTCATGGCCAAAAAGTTCGTTGGCGGCCAGGTCCTCGGTCAGCGCCCCGCAATTGAACGCCATGAAGGTATTCCGGGCACGCCGGCTGCATTGATGGATGTAGCGGGCGAGCAGTTCCTTGCCGGTGCCGGATTCACCGTAGATCACCACGCTGGCCTCGGTTCCGGCGATCTTCCGCGCGGTTTCCAGCAGCCGCTGCATGCCCAGGTCCTGGGTGATCAGGGTATGCGGGTTCTGCATCTGTTCCACGCGCAACCTGAGTTCGCGGTTTTCCTGCCTGATCCGGCGCAGATCCAGGGCGCCGCGCACCACCTCGCGCGCCTCGGCGAGCCGGAACGGCTTGGCGAGGTAATGGTAGGCGCCCGCCTTCATCGCCTCGACCGCGGAATCCAGGCTGGCGTGCCCGGTGATCATGATCACCCGCACGTCGGGGGGGGTGG
>CAZONS010000538.1:0-1963 GCA_964581195.1 uncultured Thiobacillus sp.
GCCTTCCTCCTCGCCAGCCTCGCCGGCCTCGGCCTGCTCCTGCTCGGCGTCTGGGCCTTCACCGATGGCCTCGCGCGCGTCACCCGCATCACCGAGGTGCAACAGGTCGCCGGCGCCATCACCGGCGATGGCCGCCGTCTGGCGCTACTCTCCCACGATCTGGGCGCGCATGAGGTGAATGAGCGACGCCGGGAGCAATGGCTCACGCTACGCGACAGCTTGACCCAAAACATCGCCACGCACCCGGACAGCCTGCGGCCCTTCCGCCGGGAAACGGAGCGGATCGAATACCAGCTGGAGGTACTCGAACCGCGGCTGCGCGCATACCTGGATCACCGGACCGGGCCGAAGCCCCGGGATGTCGAGGCCGACGCGCTGATGGCCATGCAACTCAATCTGCGCATCGCCGAACTGCGCTCCGCCCTCGATGAGCTGGAAGCCGCCGTCCAGCGCTTCATCAAGGTGGAACTGGGGGCTTCCGGCGAAGGCCTGGTGGCCAGGTTCTTCCTCCTGTTCGGACTCTATTTCCTGGCCGGTGTCGCGGCCTGGGCGTTCTTTTTCCTGCGCATGCAGCGCCCCCTGGCGGCGCTCGAGGACGGCATCCGCCGCATCCACGCGGGCGACACCGGCTTTCGCCCCGTCAAGGCCGCCGCCGACGAGATCGGCGCGGTGGTGGAAGCCTTCAACGAGATGCAGGACCGGCAACAGGCCTTGACCCGCGACCTGGCGGCCAAGAATCGGCTGTTCGAGATCATCGGCCGCTTCAAGGAACACTACATCCGCGACCCGGAGCCCACCCGGCTGTTTGAAACGCTGCTGCGCGACCTCCTGCCGCTGACCGGGAGCGAATTCGGCCTGATCGGCGACGTCCTGCGGGACGATGCGGGGCGCGACTACCTGAAATGCCACGCCTTCCACGACATCGCGCGGGACATGGCCGCCCGCCGTCATTACGCGGAACACAAGGCCACCGGCTTCGTCATCAGGGCACAGGACACGCTTCTCGGCGAGGTCATCCGCGAGCGCGCCCTGGTCATCGCCAACGACGCGGAACAGGACGGCCGTGGCCTCGGGTTGCCGCCCGGCCAGCCGGAACTCCGCGCTTTCCTGGGCATTCCGGTCTGGTATGGCGAACGTCTGGTCGGCGTCATCGGCCTCGCCAACCGGCCAGGGGGCTACGACCGCGCCCTGGTCGATCAGATCCAGCCGCTGGTGGACGCATGCGGGCGCATCATCGTGTCGCGCCGGGAGCTGGTCGCCCGCGAGCAGGCCGAAGCCGGGCTGCGGGAATACAAGGAGCACCTGGAGGAACTCGTGCAGGCCCGCACGGCGGAACTGGAAATGGCCAACCTGCGACTGACGCAGACCCAGTTCGCGATGGATCGGGCCGGCATCGCCATCCACTGGGCGGATGCCCACAGCGGCCGCCTGCTCTATGTCAACGACCATGCCTGCGCGATGCTGGGCTACAGCGCCGAGGAAATGCTGGCGATGTCGATACCGGACATCGACCCCGGCTTCCCGGCCGGGCAGTTCGAGGCGCTGACCCAGCCCCTGCGGGAGCGGGGGTATGACCGCTTCGAAACCCGCAACCGGCGCAAGGACGGTCAGCTCATCGAGGTGGAGGTCACGCTCTATTTCCAGCCCGCCGAGGCAGGCCGAAAGGACGCGCGCTTCATCACGTTCATCACCGACATCAGCCAGCGCAAACATGCCGAACTGGCCTTGCGCGAGGCCAAGAACGCCGCCGAGGCCGCCAACCGCGCGAAGAGCGTCTTCCTCGCCAACATGAGCCATGAACTGCGCACCCCGCTCAACGCCATCCTCGGCTTCGCCCAGCTCCTGGAAAGGGATGAGCGCATACCCGAGGATGAACGCAAGAATATCGCTACCATCAACCGCAGCGGCCAACATCTGCTCACGCTGATCAACGACGTGCTGGAAATCACCCACATCGAGGCGG
>CAZONS010000539.1:0-1962 GCA_964581195.1 uncultured Thiobacillus sp.
GGCGGCGGGCCCGCTCCGCGTTGTCGAGCTGCGCCTTGTCGGCCTGAGCGCTGGCGAGGCGGGCGCGCTCCTGGCTGAGGTCGAGCTGACCAGACTCTGCGAATACATGGTCGACGACGGATTGCATGGAGTACAAGACTTCGCGGCCGACGCGGCGCGCGGGCTCCAGCGGCCAGCGGCTGACGGCGCTCGGGCTGCGGCGGAAGATGAATGCCAATTGCCGCTGGCTGACGAGCAAGTCGCTCGGATTCTGCCCATGGTCGGAGCTGCCGAACATGCTAAGTTGTTGTTCTCCGCCGTCTTGCGGGAAAGTTGCATGCACTAGGGTGCCCCTGTGACTAGAGACAAATCGGGGTGGCGCCGACCCGCACGGGCCGGCGCCAGAAGGACCCGCGGCCCGAGCTGGCACAAGGTGTCACAAGATAGAGGCCTGTTTCCGGAAACTTCCTCATGCGCGCGCGCGTGGGGGGTTTTATGGAATATGGCCTTTTCCTTGTGACAGCTTGTGCCAGCGGTCATAGCTCGATCCGATCTGACAAGAGGCCGATGCCCCGCCAGTGCCACACGCGGTCCGGCCGAGGTCCCTGCCATCGCTCGCAGCCCATGCTTTGCAGCCGCGTGGCCCATTCGCGGGAGCTGACGGGCCGTACACCGTTCTGTGATGTCCAGTGTTCGTAGGCGCGGCGCAGTTCAGCCATGGGCACGAGGTGTCCCGGCCCGGCAACGGTCACCTGGTCGAAGAACTCCTGGACCGGGTTCATGGCGGCCCGCAACTCTTGGGTCGCCCGCTCGACGCGCGAGCATGTGCCGAGGCCTTCGCGCTGCCAGTCAAGGCAGCCTTGAAGGGCCCAGCGCAGCATAGCCGAGCGGCAGCTGGGGGCCCCGACCAGGTGAGCTTTTAGGTGGTGGTCGGGCTTTTCGGGGACGTGTTCGAACGGCAATCGACGGAGTCGGCGCCAGACACCGGTGTCTGTATCGCTGATAATCGGGGACTCGTTCGCGGCGAGAAACAGCTTCACTTGCGGTCGGAAAGTGAACGGCTGCTGATAGAGGAACCGTGCTGTAATTAGATCGCCGCCCGTTAGCTCTTTGACCAGCGGGGCCGCCAAGTGGTGCCGCTTCGCAGTCTCGACAGCCGCGGTCATGCGAATACCGCGCAGGGCGGCAAGGTCAGGCCGGGCGGCGCCGACGTTGCGCGCCTCGAGGAACGTGTCGAAGCTGGACTTCAAAGCGAAGCTGCCCAGCATCGCCATGGATGCCTCGACGAACGTGCTTTTCCCGGTGCCGGCCGGGCCAAGCAGGAGAAAGAAGACTTCCTCAATCGTGAGGCCGGTCAAGGTGTAACCGATGATACGGCGCAGCAACTCGGAAAAATTAGCGTCGCCGCCTGTCACTTCGACCATGAAGCGATCGAAGATCGCGTCGACGGCGTCCGGCACAAACGCGACGTCGGCCATTTTCGTGAAGTAGTCCGCTCGACGATGCTCGCGAAGACGTCCGGTCTCGAGGTCGAGGGTGCCGTTCTTCACGTTCAGGAGCATCGGCTGTGCGTCGAAAGCAGAAGGCAGGATCGGCACGCCCGGTTCAGTCGCCGCAAGGCTTTTCATCGCCTCTTGACCGCGCCGAGACGCTGACTGGGTCGAGAAACGGGCGATGCGGCCCATGACGTCCTGCGGGCTCGCGGCGGCCTGGTCGAACAGGCCTGCCACAACTTCGCGCGCGTAAAAGGCGAGGCGTCCGCAGTCGTCTTCGCGGAACACGGCGCCGTCGTAGATCCGCCAGTCGTCCCAGGGCATTACGTACCTCGCGTTGCCATCGGCCACGGCCGCAAGCCGCGCCGCGTTCGCGAGGTCCGTCAAGCTGGCCTCGAGCTCGAGCGGGTGCCGGTCAGCGCCGGGCATGTTGACGACCTTGCCGGTCATGCCCGGCCCTCGAGGCGGTCGCGCTCGATGCGGCGAACCT
>CAZONS010000540.1:0-1962 GCA_964581195.1 uncultured Thiobacillus sp.
CCAAGGTGGCCGGCCTGACCAAGCCGTTCGGCAAGGGCGGTTACTGACCCGTCGTCAGTTCGTAGTCGGCAGTCGCCAGCGGATTCGCTGGCAGGCCGCCGGCTTCCGACTGCCGGCCACCCTTACACGAGTTGGCAACGCATGTACTCCAATACCTTAGTCAGCACCGAAGATCTGGCGGCCCACATCGACGACCCACTCTGGATCGTGTTCGATTGTCGCTTCACCCTGACCGACCCGGAAGCCGGTCGCCAGGCCTACCTCAAGGATCACCTCCCCGGCGCGGTCTACGTCCATCTCGATGAGGACATGTCCGCGCCGATCACCGAATCCAGCGGCCGCCACCCGCTGCCCGACGTCAAGGCGCTGGCGGAGAAGTTCTGTGGCTGGGGCGTCGGCGTCAACAAGCAGGTCGTCGTCTATGACGACAGTTACGGCGCCATGGCCGTACGCCTGTGGTGGATGCTGCGCTGGCTCGGCCATCCCGCCGTCGCCCTGCTCGACGGCGGCTACCCCAAGTGGCGCAAGGAGCAGCGACCGCTCACCGCCGCCCTGCCGGAACCGCGCAAGGGCAACTGCGCCTGTCTTCCGGAAGCCAGCCAGATCGTCGGCGCGGACGAAGTGCTGCGCGCCTCGCAAAGTGGTGAAGCCCTGATCATCGACGCCCGCCCGGAACGGCGCTTCAGCGGGGAATTCGAGCCGCTCGACCCGGTCGCCGGCCATATTCCCGGCGCCATCAACTGGCCCTTCGACGAAAACCTCGACATCGACGGCACCCTGCTGCCGCCGGAAGCCCTGCGGGAAAATTTCCAGGCGCTGCTGAAGGGCCGCGCGCCCTGGCAGGTCATCCATTCCTGTGGCTCTGGCGTCACCGCCTGTCACAACCTGCTGGCCATGGAGGTCGCCGGCCTGTCCGGCTCGCGGCTCTACCCCGGCTCCTGGAGCGAGTGGATCCGCGATCCCTCCAGGCCCATCGCCACCGGAGAATAAACATGGCGCTCAGAGTCAAGACCGTCTGGTTCAAGAAGACGGGGGAACAACGCGATCCCACCGAGGTCGCCACGGTCATCGCCTCCACCATCTGGCGCCTGTGCGATGGCTGCATCGATAACCTCTCCAAGGCCAATTTCGACATCATCACGCCGCAACGCGGCTTTCGCATCATCGGCGAGATGGCCACGTTCCTGGTCCACTATGTCGACCGCCTGGCCTTCAACCGCATGGACGACGCGCATCGGCAGGACGTGGTCAGCGCGGTGGGCGTGCGTCTGGCCGAGATCATGGAAGAGAACATCATCGAATTCACCGGCGGCCAGAAAGACCCGGATTACGACTACCAGGCCGGTTTCATCGACCTGACCAACCGCCGCATGGGCGATTACTCGGCATTCGACTTCCCGAACGAGGAAGCCAGTTTTGCCGCCCTGCGCTTCCTCTCGCTGCAGATCCGCGAGGTCATGGAGCAATCCGACCAGACCTGGATTCAGGACCAGGTCATGGACATCGAGATGCCGCAGATGATGAAGACGCTGAAGAAGAGCGTGGACGGTTTCTATCCGCCACAGCCGGAAGCGGCCGGTCAGTAAAAGATCAAGGCGACGGCGCCCCGACCAAGGCAAGCTGAGCGCCCCCTTCACGCCTCCAGCGCCCCATGATCCCGACCGACTCCCCCTTTCATCCCGACAACGACGCCGGCTACCGGGCCTGGCGCGGCGCCAAGCTGGCGGATTACCCGACGCGGGGCGAGGAACTCATCGTCCGCATCCGCGACCCGCGCCAGCTTAGCGACGACGAGTACCGGCAGCTGTGGCGGCGCATCGCCAAGACCAACATGGCGATCTATGCCAGCGATCTCGGCGAAGCCGAGGACAAGGACGCCCTGCGCGCACTCGCCGGGCAATTCGGCCTGACCCGCCTCGACGCCAACTGGCTCTCCGACGAGGACGGCATCTCCAGCCTCAC
>CAZONS010000541.1:0-1960 GCA_964581195.1 uncultured Thiobacillus sp.
CCGATGTTGGCGTTGATCTTCACCAGGAAGTTGCGGCCGATGATCATCGGCTCGGTTTCCGGGTGGTTGATGTTGCAGGGAATGATGGCGCGGCCGCGGGCGATCTCGGAGCGGACGAATTCGGGGGTGATCTGCTCGGGAATGCTGGCCCCGAAATTCTGGCCGGCGTGCTGGCGGCCCATCAGATTGGCCAGCTTTTCCCCCATCGGCCCGCTGGAACGCAGGGCGGCGAGGTATTCCTGACGGCGCATGTTCTCGCGGATGGCGACGTATTCCATCTCCGGGGTGATGATGCCTTTCCGCGCGTAATGCATCTGGCTGACGTTCATGCCCGCCTTGGCGCGGCGCGGCTGCCGGTGCAGGCCGGGGAAACGCAGGCCGGCGAGGGCGTCCATGCCGGCGCGCTGCTGACCATATTCGGAGGAGAGGCCAGCCAGCACCTCGGTGTCGCCCCGTTCCTCGATCCAGTTCTGGCGCAGCGCCGGCAGGCCCTGGCGGATGTCGATTGAAGCATGAGGGTCGGTGTAGGGGCCGGAGCAGTCGTAGACGAAGATCGGCGGGTTCTTTTCCCCGCCCATGCCAGTCGGGGTGTCGGCCTGGCTGATTTCCCGCATCGGCACCTGGATGTCCGGGCGGCTGCCCTCGACATAAATCTTGCGCGAATTCGGCAGCGGCTGGATGGCGGCCTCGTCGACATGGGCGTCGGCGGCGAGGAATGTGGCAGAAGCATGGGTGGATTTGGGCAGTGCGGCGTTCATGAAGCGCTCCATCAGTGTCAACACGCAAGGAGCGAAGGCGGCGCCGGACGCTTCCCTACGCCGGCGTGATCCGGATCAGGTTCCAAGGGTGTGTTCTCAGCCGTGCAAGCTGGTTGCGACGGCACCCCTAACGTGGGCGGGAAACTAGCCCAAACAAGCACTTATTACAAGCTTGAGACGGGTGGGGGCATTGCCGGGCTGTAACCGCTTGTAACACCTGCTTACCGACACGAAACCGCGCGGCTACAGCCGCCGCATAAGCTGGAAGCGTAGTCAAACCGATGGAGATCATCATGAAAACCCGATTCGTTCTTCCCACCCTCCTGCTCGCCACCCTCGCCGGTTTCGGCGGCGTCGCGCAGGCCTCCAACGAAGCGGCTGGTGTGTTCATCGGCGCGGGTTCCGGCGCCATCATCGGCCACGCGATCAGCGGCGGCGACGGCGCGATCGTGGGCGGTATCCTCGGCGCCATGGTGGGCGCCGCCATCGCCGACGACGACCATGGCCATCGCGTGGTACGTCACGATTACCGTCCGGCCTATGGCCCGCGGCCGGTGGTCGTCTATCAAGCGCCGCGTGTGCGTTACGTCGGCGCCCCGGTCATCGTGCATACCCGGCCCGCGCCTCATGTCTGGCGTCATCATGAGTGGCGGGATCACCGCGATGGACGCTGGGATCGCGGCTATCGCGGCGATCATCACGACCGCTGGAATGACGGGCGTGACGGACGACGCGGCTGGTAGTCGTTTGTAACGCCGACGGGGATGCCGGCGTTACATTCAACCCTTGCGCCTGATCGCCTCGGCGCAGGCTTCGCCGATGCCGGCCGGACTGGCGGCCACCACCACGCCGGCGGCCTCCAGGGCGGCGATCTTTTCCGTCGCCGTGCCCTTGCCGCCAGCGATGATGGCGCCGGCATGGCCCATGCGTTTTCCGGGTGGCGCGGTCTGGCCGGCGATGTAGCCGGCGACGGGCTTGGTCACGTGTGCCTTGATGTATTCCGCCGCTTCTTCCTCGCGGCTGCCGCCGATCTCGCCGACCATGACGATGGCTTCGGTTTCCGGGTCGGTCTGGAACATTTCCAGGCAGTCGATGAAATCCAGCCCCTTGATCGGGTCGCCGCCGATGCCGACGCAAGTGGTCTGGCCCAGGCCGAGACGCGTGGTCTGGAACACCGCTTCATAGGTCAGCGTGCCGGAGCG
>CAZONS010000542.1:0-1919 GCA_964581195.1 uncultured Thiobacillus sp.
GCCCAGGGCGGAGTCCTTGTCCAGCACCGTCACGCCACGCTGGTTGCGCGGCACGTTGGTGAAGTGGCCCAGGAACATTTCCGTGGACGGAATGACATAGCGGCCGGCACGGTCATCGAAGTTGTGCAGGGTGTCCTTCCACTGGGAAGTACCCCACTCCTGGCCATGGTGTTCCTTGTACTCGTGACCGGACTCGACCCACTTGCGCACCATGTCCCAGTGCGCCACGTCGACCTTCGGACGCCGCTCGACTTCATCGCCCTTGAGGAAGGCGTCGATGCCTTCCGCGCAAATGCGGGCATGGCCGATGGCGGTGGTCAGGAGGTGGGGACGAATCACGTCGCCGGCGACGAAGACGTTGGGCTTGTTCGGGAAGCGGTAGTTCTTGTCGGTCTTGATCAGGCCGTTGTTGTTGTTGAAGGCTTCCAGACCGGTGAAGTCGACGGACTGGCCGATCGCGGAAACGATCAGGTCACCGGTGATGTCGAATTCGGTGCCTTCCTTGATCTTGGTTTCCTTGCCGACCACCTCGAATTCGGCCACGCGCAGCGCGGTGGCGCGACCGTCCGCGCCCTTGATCACGGCAACGGGGGTGACGCCGCCGATGATCTCGATACCTTCGGCTTTGGCCTGCTCGACTTCGTGCTTGTTGGCGGCCATCTTGTCGATGGTGGCGCGGGAGATCAGCACCACCTCGACGCCCATGCGCGCGGCGATGGAGCTGACGTCGTGCGCGGTGTGGCCGGCCAGGACCATCTCGGGCAGATCGGTGGTGGAAGCGTTGGTCACCTTGCCCAGGCGGCGGGCGACCGTCGCGACGTCGATGGAGGTATCGCCACCACCGATGACCACGATCTTGTCGCCAACGTGCTGCAGGCGGCCTTCGTTGAAGGCTCGCAGGAAGGCGGTGGCGGGGACGCAGTTGGGTGCGTCGGCGCCGTCGACCGGCAGGGTACGGCCACCCTGGGCGCCCAGCGCCATCAGCACGGCATCGAAATCCTGCTCGATCTGTTCCATGGTGATGTCGGTGCCGATGCGGGTATTCAAGCGCGTCTCGACGCCCATGTCGATGATGCGCTTGATTTCGCCGTCCAGGACCTGACGCGGGGTACGGAAGCCGGGAATGCCATAGCGCATCATGCCGCCGAGTTCGGCGTGGTCATCAAAAATGGTGCAGCCATGGCCCATGCGGCGCAGCTGATAAGCGGCGGCGAGACCGGCCGGGCCACCGCCGATGATGGCGACCTTCTTGCCGGACTCGACTTCGGGCTTGGCGAAGCCGAGGTTGTTTTCCAGCGCCCAGTTACCGATGAAATGCTCGACGGAGTTGATACCGACGTTCTCTTCGATCTGGTTGCGGTTGCAGCCGGATTCACAGGGAGCGGGACAGACCCGGCCCATGACGGCGGGGAACGGGTTGGCGCTGGTCATGCGGCGGAATGCGTACTCCTGCCAGGTCTGACCACCGGTGGGCTTTTCGATGCCGCGAACGATGTTCAGGTAACCGCGGATGTCCTCGCCAGCCGGGCAGGAGCCCTGGCAAGGCGGGGTGGAGTGCACGTACTCGGGGCACTTGTGGGTCCAGCTCGCCTGGAAAATCATCTCCTGGGAACGACGGTAGTTTGCTTCCGTCTCGCCGTCCTTGTAACGACGCCACATGATACCTTCAGTTTTCTTTACGTCTTTGGAAGTGACCGACATCTTCGCTCTCCTATCTCAAGAATCGTGCGGCAGTACCGCCTGTGTAACACTTATCCATCCGGCCCGATGGCCGGACAGCCTCAATCCAGCTTGATGGCCGTGCTGACCAACTGATGCACACCACCGACCATGCTCCGGTCGAAACCGTAATACGGAATTACCTTGGTGAACTGCGCCTTGCAGATTGCACAAATCAAGGCCAGGAAGTTCACGCCATC
>CAZONS010000543.1:0-1919 GCA_964581195.1 uncultured Thiobacillus sp.
TGGACGATCTGAAGAACCGGGACGCGACAGGCCAGGGACAGGAGGAAGCTGGCCTGCGCGCAGGCGATCTCATCGCCGCCCTGGAAGTGGCCATGGCGGAGCGCCTGGAGGCTAAGAACACGAAGGAACTGCGGCACTGGATGGATACCCTGGAACGCTTCCCGGACATCCCCCTGGACGATCTGCGCCGCAGCACGCGGGTGCCCTCCCCGCCCTCCGCAGCGGTGCCGGCCTCCACACCACGCTCCTCTGCGCCCTCCTCTGCCGAGGCCTCGCCTTCCTCGCCTCGCCACGCTCCGGAGAAGTCGGATGGCATCTCCACCAAGGAAGCATCGGAAAGCGCCCATGCAGGCGAACAGCAAGAGCCTGGCATTGAAGCGGCGAAAAGCGATGGAGGCGCCACGCACGTTCCCACAGCCTCCGCTTCGCAGGAGCCCGATACGCCGCATTCCCAGGCCACTCCCCCCGCCTCCACCATCGGAAGCCGCCTGGAGGCCGTTACAGCCCTGGCTGAGGCCGCCTGCGTCGACGATTGCCTGCGCCGGCACGCGGCCATGCCGGCCGGCTTCTACATGGAGGTTCCGGCTTCCGCCATCGACGTGGATGTGGAATGCAGGGACATGTCGCTCCGGGTGGTGGCTTGGCAACTGTTGTCGCTCTTGTCCGGGCAATGGGATCTGGAGACGGCGCAGCGGCTTCCCCAGGATTCGCTGTGGCGCCGCATGCGTCTGGCCGAAGGCGGGCTCGACCACGAAACCCTGCCCTTGTTCATCCAGGACCAGCTTCTGACCGACATCGGCAGCCAGACGCTCAAGGGCGCGGACGATCTTGGCTGGGGGGTGCTCCTGCAGGCCGGCTGGGTCATCAACCTCCTCACCGATCCCGCCTGCGCCGCCGCGCTGACGGGCGTGTTCCAACATTTCTCGCGGGGACAAGAATGAATACGAACATCCCTCTCGATTCCCAGGATCTCATCTTCCGGGTGCTCTGCTACTTCATCGAACGGGCCGAGTCCGGGGAACTCGACGACATCGTGGCGGCTGGATTCTCCGGAGAGGACATCTCCCTCCTCCGCCAGATGACCGTCGCCGATGTGGTCAGGTTGTCAGCCACGCATGGCCTGGTAGAGGTGCGCGTCGATACCGCCAAGCTGGAACGCTCTCAAGCCGCGCTGGCCAACCAGAAGATCGAAACCGAGCAATTCGCCTATCTCGCCCAGGCAGGTGCGCCGGCTACCTTCCTGGCGGACCTTTTTCGGGTAACCAAGGAAGAAGCGCAGACACACCTGTCCATCCTAGACATCGCCCGGCCATCCGGCCGGCCGGCCATGCCCGATACCAACAAACGCGACCAGATCCACCAGTGGTGGGCTGACCATCAGGAAACCCCGGTACGCCAGCGATGGATCGACCTGCACAAGCAGTGGCCGCTTTACACCATCGCGACCCTGTATGCGGTCGTCAACGAATTCAACCTGTGAGGAATCGCCATGAAACGGAAACGTAAATCCGAACCCGTCACGGAGGAATTGCCACCCTCCCTGCTGCTGGAGATATTCGACGAGCCCATCATCGCCCAGCGCTGGGCGGTGCGGGCCACGGGCAGCATCACGGCTGCCGTGATGATCTCCTATGCCTTGGTCGTGAGTCAGATGCTCGACGAGAAGCAGGATGGCTGGTTCAGCAAGACGATCAAGGAATGGGAGGAGTCCGTCGGGCTTTCCCGTTCCGAACTGGAAACCGCCCGCCAGCGCCTGACCGAGTTGGGCTTGTTGCAGGAACGGCGGGTGGGCATGCCGGCCAGGCTGGAGTACCGCGTCGACCAGGAGCAGGTCTATTGCGCCATCTCCGAAGCCGCCAGGCGTTTCGAACACGTGGACCGGCGGGAACAGGCGCGGCTGGATGCCAGGGAGCCTTCCC
>CAZONS010000544.1:0-1909 GCA_964581195.1 uncultured Thiobacillus sp.
TGCGCTCCAGCATGCCGGCCCAGTCCTGCGCCTCGGTGCCGCCGGAACCGGCCTGGATGTCGATGAAGCAGCTGGCGGAATCCATCTCGCCGGAGAACATGCGGCGGAACTCCAGTTCGGCCACCGCTTTCTCGATCTCGCCGACATCGGCTTCCACGGCTTCCAGAGTGTCGTCGTCGCCTTCCTCGCGGGCCAGTTCGAACAGTTCCTGATGTTCGCTGAGGCCCTGGCCGATCTTGTCCAGATTGTGGACGACGCCTTCCAGTTCGCGCCGCTCGCGGCCCAGTTCCTGAGCGCGCTTGGCGTCGTTCCAGACGTTCGGGTCTTCCAGCAGGCCTACGACTTCGGCCAGGCGGTCATGCTTGCCAGGGTAGTCAAAGATACCCCCGAAGTTCTTCGGCGCGGCGCGCCAGGTCGGCAAGGTTGCTTTCGATGAGGTTGAGGCGTTCGGCTTCCATGATGCGGTCCAGAGAATCAAAAATGGCGCGAATTATACGCGCCACCCTGTAGCGCCGGCGTCCTCGCCGGCCATGTGGGCCTGATTTGAACAACGAGCCGGCGGGTAGCGGCCGCGGCGCTCCGGCGCGCGGCAATTTGTCGCATTCCCGCGCCGCGCCCCACTCACTAGGATGCCGTCCCGTTATCAAACGACAAAGACATCCGCTTATGAAACGCGCGTCCCTGGTGTATTGCATGGCCTCGCTTTCCTTCGCCGCGCAGGCGGAGGATGCGCGCCTCGATGAAATCTCGATCACCGCCACCCGTGAAGCCCGCTTGAGCGCCGAGGTGCCGCAGGCCATCGCCGTGGTGGGCAAGGCGGAGCTGGCCGAGAAGAAGATGTTCAACGTCAAGGAGGCCTTGCAGGGCATCCCCGGCGTGCTGGTGGACAGCAAGAACGGTGGCTTCGACGCCCGCCTGATCATCCGTGGCGCAGGCCTCAAGGCGCCCTATGGCATCCGCGAGATCATGGTGCTGCGCGACGGCGTGCCGCTGACCGACCCGGACAGTTTCAGCCGCCTGGATTTCGTCGATACCCAGGACATCGAACGCATCGAGATCGCCAAGGGACCGGGCAACCTGTTCGCCGCCGGCAGCAGCGGTGGCGCCATCCAGATCTTCTCGAAATCGGTGTTCGACGACAGCGCCAAAACACCCTCAAGCTCGGCACCGGCACGGAAGGCACCCTGAATACCCACCTGCGCTATGGCAAGACCGGCGAGTCGCAGGCCCTGGCGCTCACCGCCACCCACCGCGAGCAGGACAACGACTGGCGCGCGTGGAACCGCTTCGAGACCACCCAGACCTCGCTGAAACACGGCCTGATGCTCGACGGCGGCAGCCTGGAGAGCGAGATTTCCTATGCCGAGGCGGACATGCAATTGCCCGGCGCGATGGACAAGGCCTTGTATGACCAGTTCGTCGCCAGCGGCACGCAAGCCAGCACTTCGGAAGCCTGGAAGCACTCCGGCCGCTATTCGAAGGTGTGGTTCTTCAACAGCAAGGTCGAGGTGGAGCGCGGCGACTTCACCTTCAAGCCGCGCTTCTATTACAACACCTGGTATCACTACCACCCGGTCACCGGCATCATCAACGAGTCCGAGGACTGGGTGTCCAATATCGGCGGTGACCTGGAGGGGCAGTGGAAGCACGCCGGCGGCACTCTGGTCGGCGGCTTGACCGCGCGTCAGGAAAGGACGCCGGATTCGCGCAAGTACCAGTACGTCCTGGTGAAGACCACCACCAGCGGCGGCGCCTGTGTCGATTCGACCGTCGCCACCGGACGGATCATTGCCACCTGTTCCGACGCGAAGGGCCGCCTGGCCGAGATCGACGACGCCACCAGCCTGCTCACCGGCATCTACCTGCAGGAATCCTGGCGACCGGCCGAGCGCTGGATCGTCGACCTGGG
>CAZONS010000545.1:0-1897 GCA_964581195.1 uncultured Thiobacillus sp.
GCAGACCGGCCTGAAGGCGATCGATGCGATGGTTCCAGTCGGTCGCGGCCAGCGCGAGCTGATCATCGGCGACCGCCAGACGGGCAAGACCGCCGTTGCGATCGACGCCATCATCAACCAGAAGGGCACCGGCGTGCTCTGCGTCTACGTGGCGGTCGGGCAAAAGGCGTCTTCCATCGCCAACGTGGTGCGCAAGCTGGAAGAGCATGGCGCGATGGATCACACCATCGTCGTCGCCGCCACCTCCTCCGATCCGGCGGCGATGCAGTTCATCGCGCCCTATGCCGGTTGCACCATGGGCGAGTATTTCCGTGATTCCGGACGTGATGCCCTGATCGTCTACGACGACCTGACCAAGCAAGCCTGGGCCTATCGTCAGATTTCCCTGTTGCTGCGTCGTCCCCCGGGCCGTGAAGCCTATCCCGGAGACGTGTTCTATCTGCACTCCCGTCTGCTGGAGCGTTCCGCGCGGGTTAACGCCGACTTCGTCGAGAAAATTTCCGGAGTCAAGGGCCAGACCGGTTCACTGACCGCCCTGCCCATCATCGAAACCCAGGCGGGTGACGTGTCCGCCTTCGTGCCGACCAACGTGATCTCGATCACCGACGGCCAGATCTTCCTGGAGTCCGATCTGTTCAACGCCGGCATCCGTCCCGCCATCAACGCCGGTCTGTCGGTGTCGCGAGTGGGTGGCGCCGCGCAGACCAAGGTGATCAAGAAGTTGGGTGGCGGCATCCGTCTGGCTCTGGCCCAGTATCGTGAACTCGCGGCATTCGCGCAGTTCGCCTCCGATCTGGACGAAGCGACCCGCAAGCAGCTCGAGCGCGGCAAGATGGTCACGGAACTGATGAAGCAATTCCAGTATTCGCCGATGAACGTCGCCGAGATGGCTGTCACCCTGTTCGCTGTCAACCGCGGCTACATGGATGACGTGGAGGTGAAGCGCGCCCTGGCGTTCGAGGCCGCCCTGCAGTCCTTCATGAAGGGCAAGTATGCCGCCGTGCTCGACAAGATCCAGAGCACCGGCGATCTCGACGGCGAGAACGAGAAGCAGCTTGCCGCCGCCATCGAAGACTTCAAGGCCAGCGCGGCTTACTGAGGACGGAAAAGACATGGCCGCCGGCAAGGAAATCCGAAGCAAGATCAAAAGCGTGGAAAACACGCGCAAGATCACCCGCGCCATGGAAATGGTCGCCGCCGCCAAGATGCGCAAGGCCCAGGATCGCATGCGCCATGCGCGGCCCTATGCCGAAAAGATCGGCCGCGTCGCCGCGCACTTCAGCCAGGCGCATCCTGAATACCGGCATCCCTTCGTTGTTTCACGTGAAACCGTCAAGCGCGTAGGCGTCATCGTCGTCACCACGGACAAGGGTCTGTGCGGTGGACTCAACACCAACGCGCTGCGTTTGACGTTGAACAAGATGAAGGCCTGGGATGACGCGAAGATCGAGGTCGATGTCTGCGCGATTGGCAACAAGGGTCTGGGTTTCATGCAGCGTCTGGGCAGCAATATCGCATCCCAGGTGACCGGTCTGGGCGACACTCCCCACATGGAACGTCTGATCGGCCCGGTGCAGGTGATGCTGGACGCCTACAAGGAAGGACGCATCGACGCGCTCTATCTGGTCTACAGCCGCTTCATCTCGACCATGAAGCAGGAAGCCACACTGAAGCAGTTGCTGCCGCTCAACCCCGAGGAAGCGGTGGAGAAGGCGGAACATCACTGGGACTACATCTACGAGCCTGAGGCGAAGAGCGTCGTGGACAGCCTGATGGTTCGCTATATCGAGGCACTGATCTATCAAGCCGTCGCGGAAAATCTGGCATGTGAACAATCCGCGCGGATGGTCGCCATGAAGGCCGCCTCGGACAACGCCAAGAGCGTCATCGACGAACT
>CAZONS010000546.1:0-1891 GCA_964581195.1 uncultured Thiobacillus sp.
CGATCTCGTTGAGCGACAGGCCCATGGCCACGCGCATGAAGAAGGCCTGCGGCAGTTCGATCCGACGCTCGTCGATGTGCAGGAAATAGCGGTCGTACAGGGTCTGCAGGCCGAGGTACTGGAATTGCAGGTCGCGCCGGGCATCCAGCGCGGCGGCCAGACGCGGCAGGTCGTACTGGCGCAGGCGTTCGTCCAGCAGTTCGGCCTCGATGCCACGATTGATGTAATCGGTGAAGTAATCGGCGTAGCGGGCGGCCATGTCGGCCTGGTCCACTTCCTCGCCCAGCACCTCGCGGCGGATGGAATGCATCAGCAGACGGGAGGTGACGTAGTTGTACTCGGGGTCCTTCTCGATCAGGGAGCGCGCCGAGAGAATCAGCGAACGACGCACCTCGTCCATCGGCACGCCATCGTAGATGTCGCGCAGGGTGGCCTGCAGGATGGCCTGCGGCTGGGTTTCCGGCAGGCCCTCGCAGGCGGCGCCGACCACGGCGGCGAGGTGCTGCAGGTCGAGCGGTCGCCGCTCGCCGTCTTCCAGGCAGAACAGGGCGTGGTCCTCCACCTGCTGTTGTTTCTGCTTGGCGCGCTCGTCATTGCGTTTCTCGCGGTAGAGCACGTAGGCGCGCGCGACTTCATGCTCGCCGGAGCGCATCAGGGCCAGTTCCACCTGATCCTGGATGTCCTCGATATGGAACGTGCCGCCATTGGGCTGGCGGCGGATCAGGGCGGAGACGACATTGTCGGTGAGGTTTTCGACCAGTTCCCGGATGCGGGCGCTGGCGGCGGCCTGGCCGCCGTTGACGGCGATGAACGCCTTGGTCAGGGCGATGGCGATCTTGTTGGGTTCGAACGAGACCACGGCGCCATTGCGGCGGATGATCTTGTGGTCGGCGTAGGTGGGCGCGGCGGGTACGTCCATGGCCAGGCCATCGTTGTTCAGGAGGGGCTGGCCTTTGGCCCTGGATTCGGTGGAAAGCTGCATTGGAGGGTCTCCTGTGGACGCGATGCCAGTGTGGGCCTGGCATTCAGTGGTGTATTAGAAAACACTAAATCTAGTGTTGTCCGGACTTGCCTGGCGCTAATTCTAGTGTTGGGATCAGGTCAGTCAACCGCTATTTTTCTGCACAGGCTATCCACAGGATAGACACAGGGTTGTCTACAGGCGGCCCTGCCGCGCGCGCCCGGAAACGACGCGACGGGTGCTCCACCGAGGCCGAGTTATCCACAGCAAGGCGTCCTGATCGCGTGCTTCCCGTCCCCGTTAGCGCGAACGGCCGCGGTCCTCAGTCCGGCATGCGCTCGCATCCGGCGAAAACCGCGCGCCGCGCGCGGTATCATGGCGGCCGTTCACGCAACCGCAAGATCGACATGCGCAATACCGCCGTCCTCCTCATCGCCTGCCCGGACAAGAAGGGTCTGGTGGCGACCATCGCCAATTTCCTGCTCCAGCACAACGCCAACATCCTGCACGCCGATCAGCACCAGGACAGCGCCGCCGGCCTGTTTCTGATGCGGGTGGAATGGGCACTGGAAGGTTTCGAGCTGGGTCTGCACAAGTTCGACGAAGCGTTCGCGCCCATCGCGGCGGCGCACGCCATGGACTGGAAGCTGTCGCTATCCAGCGTGAAGCCGCGTCTGGCGATTTTCGTCTCGAAGTACGACCACTGCCTGGCCGACCTCCTCTACCGTCACCATGCCGGCGAGCTCTACTGCGACATCCCGCTGATCATCAGCAACCACCCGGACACCCACTGGCTGGCCTCGGCCTACAAGATCCCGTTCCAGCACATCCATGTGAACAAGGACAACAAGCCGGAGGCGGAACGGCAGCAGCGCGCGCTGTTGGAAGCGCACCACGTCGACTTCATGGTGTTGGCGCGCTACATGCAGG
>CAZONS010000547.1:0-1887 GCA_964581195.1 uncultured Thiobacillus sp.
CGATGCCCGAGGTGTAGAGCAGGTCACCTTCCTTGATGTCCGCGTGCATGTCGAGGAAGCGCACTTCCAGGAGTCGGTCGGAACCGGTGCCGGACACGATCAGGCGCAGTCCGTTGCGCAGGTTCTGCACCGGCGCGCCTTGATCGCGGTCGGTGAGCAAGGTCACCTCTGAAGTCAGCGGGTAGCTGCGCGTCACCTGTCCCACCAGCCCGACCGCATCGACCACCGGCCAGCCGACCCCGAGACCATCCACCTGGCCGCGATTGATGATCACCTTGCGTGAGAACGGGCTGGGCACGGTCTGGATGATCTCCGCCACCCGCGGCTGCGTGCCCGCCCGCGCCGGCAAGGCCATCAGCCGACGCAGATTGTCGTTTTCCGCCAGCAGGGTGAGGCGATCGTGCTGCGCGACGCGCATGCGGTCCCGCTCCATGCGCAGGCGCGCGTTCTCGCGCCTGAGCTCGCCGTGATTGACGAAGAAGCCGGCCACCTCCTGGCTCCACTCCCAGGGCATGGCCAGCACCTGCTGCAATGGATGCAGCGCCGCGTTGAGGCCGCCGCGCAGCCAGGCCAGGGCGGAATAGCGCGCATCCAGGCCGAGCAGGAACAGGCAAACCAGCCCATACAGCGCGAACCGCGTGGACAGCCCCATCTCGCGGACGAACAGGGGTGCCTGTGGTGTGTGGGGCATGGGTCAGCGCGGGGGCAAGGGGCAAGTTACAAGGGGCAAGGCGAACCGTAGCTCACCTTGCCCCTCGTACCTTGATCCTCGCACCGGATGTATCAGTCGTTGGTGAACACCGTGGAAAGTCTGTCCATCTCTTCCAGGGCGCGGCCGGAGCCGCTGACCACACAGGAGAGCGGGTCTTCCGCCACGATCACCGGCAAACCGGTTTCTTCCATGAGCAGGCGGTCGATGTCGCGCAGCAGGGCGCCGCCGCCGGTCAGCACCATGCCCTTGTCGGCGATGTCGGCGCCGAGTTCGGGGGGCGTCTGCTCCAGCGCCGATTTCACCGCCGAGACGATGGTATTGAGCGGCTCGGTGAGCGCTTCCAGGATCTCGTTGCTGGTGATCACGAAGCTGCGCGGGATGCCCTCGGCCATGTTGCGGCCCTTCACTTCCATCTCGCGCACCTCGGAGCCCGGGAAGGCGGAGCCCATCTGCTTCTTGATGTTCTCGGCCGTGGCCTCGCCGATCAGCATGCCGTAGTTGCGGCGGATGTAATTGGTGATGGCCTCGTCGAACTTGTCGCCGCCCACCCGCACCGAGGCCGAGTAGACCAGGCCGCCGAGCGAGATGACGCCCACTTCCGTGGTACCGCCGCCGATGTCCACCACCATCGAGCCGGTCGCCTCCGCCACCGGCATGCCGGCGCCGATCGCCGCCGCCATCGGCTCCTCGATCAGGTAGACCTGGCGGGCGCCGGCGCCGATCGCGGATTCGCGGATGGCGCGGCGCTCCACCTGGGTGGCCCCGGAAGGCACGCAGATGATGATGCGCGGGCTGGGGTGGAACATGCGCGTGTCATGCACCTTCTTGATGAAGAACTTGAGCATCTGCTCGGTGACGTTGAAGTCGGCGATGACGCCATCCTTCATCGGCCGGATCGCCGAGATGTTGCCCGGCGTGCGGCCCAGCATCTGTTTGGCTTCGAGGCCGACGGCCTGGATGGTCTTCTTGCCGGTGAGACCTTCCTGGCGGATGGCGACGACCGACGGCTCGTTCAACACGATGCCGCGGCCGCGTACATAAATGAGGGTATTGGCGGTTCCCAGGTCGATCGCGAGATCGGTGGAAAAGTAGCCGCGTAGCAGTCCGAACATGCTGGGTCCAATGAGGCGGAAAAATAGCGGCATATGATAACCTACGACGCCTTATGGAATAAG
>CAZONS010000548.1:0-1885 GCA_964581195.1 uncultured Thiobacillus sp.
AGCCGAGGATGGCGTTCAGCGGCGTGCGCAGCTCGTGGCTCATGTTGGCGAGGAAGATGCTCTTGGCGCGGTTGGCCGTCTCGGCTACGTCCCTGGCCTCGGCAAGCTGCCGCGTGCGCGTCGCCACCAGTTCCTCCAGGTGCTGCTGGTAGCCGAACAGCTTGGCCTCGGCACTGCGCCGGTCGATCAGGGCCTGGCGGAAGCTCAGCACCGCGCCGGCCAGTTCGCGGAACTCGCCGCGTTTGCGGTCGCGCAGGCGCTCGACGGCTGGCAGCGACGGCGGCTCACCGCGTTCATGGGCAAGCCGCGCCAGTCCGTCGGCCAATGTCGTGACCCGCCGCGCCATCACCCGCGCGGCGGCGGCCGCGAGCGCCAGCATGGCAATCAGACTGGCAACGACCACGACGATGATCTGATAGAAGACCCGGTCGAAAGCGGCCGCCGCCGCAGTCCCGCTTTCCTCGACGCGATGACCGAGGCGGTCGGCGATGCGGTGGCCGCGCCGGGCAAAGGCGATGAAGTGGTCGCGTGCCTGGCCGATGTGACGCCCCGCCATGGCCGGATCGATGGCCGCGATGTCGGTCGCCATCACCACATAGTTGTGGTAGCCATCAAACTCGGCCACCAGCGCGGCGGCATCCTCGGGCGCCACCGCCACGGCATCGGGTGAACGCGACAATACCCGCACCCGCTGGGCCAATTCAGCCAGGTGATCCACCATCCCGGCATGAACGCGATAGACGTCGCCTTCGTCGAGCGCCCCGGCATCGGCCTGATGCAACAGGTCGGCCACGCGCTGCTGCACCGCGGCCATTTCCTCGGCCAGGCTGGTGGCCTCGTTCAATGCCGCCAAGTCGCTCTTCTGCCTGCTGATGCCGGCGCCGTGCTGCTGCTTGAGGCTGTACAGCGCCCCCATGTTGACCAGCATGGCCACGCCGGCGATTGCCAGCAGCGGCAGCAGAAAGATCAGCAGGAAGGCGCGGCCGGCCTTCATCTGGGCTGGCCTTCCGCTTTATTTGGCGAGGCCACGCCAGTCGTCGGGATGGATGCTGCCGATGTATTCGTAGCCGGCACCGCCGAGCGGCCGGAACACGACCACATTGCCCTCGGGCTTGACGAAAAAGCCGATCAGGTCGGCGAGATTGGGCGCGTGCGCCACCAGCAGGCGGTTGCCGCCGGCCGGAACGGGCGCGGCCAGCAGCTGCTTCAGGGACTCGAGGCGCGGCCGTTTCTCCACGCTGGTCATGTTGGCCGAATACATCAAGGGCTCGGACAGCGTGAACTTGTCGCCGATGGCGAGTTGCGCCGATTCCTTGGTGCGGCACATCGGGCTGACCAGGATTTCGCCAAGCGGCACCCTGGCCTCGCGCATCGATCTACCCACCCGCTTCATCAGTTCGCGTCCCTCGTCGGACAGCGTCCGCTGGGTCGTGCAGTCATTGAGGTCGACGCTGGGCACGCGGTCGCCGCGGCTGTTGTCGGTGGAGCCGTGGCGCATGTAGAGCACGAAGCCGCCCTTGAGGATTTCCCGGTACTGCGCCGGGGTGATGCGTTTTTCGACGAAGTTCGGCGCGGCGGTGGCGAGGCCCGCCGCCGGCTCGGCCGCGCGGCCAGGCATCGACGCGACGGCGCCCAGGACGACCAGGCACACCAGCAAGCGGCTTTTCGGTTTCATGGCATTCTCCTGTCCAAGGACATGCGGCGGGACGTGGCTGGATGCGCCGTCCCCCATGATGTTCATGGTAAGCGAAGACACTAGGAGCCTGTCGGACTTTGGGCTCTGATAGCGAAAAGCGACCGCGCCGAGGGTGCCTCGTGCCGAGGCGGGCTTACTTGCTCAGGGTTTCGATCATGTCGAAACGATAGTCCTCGACCAGGCCGGTGA
>CAZONS010000549.1:0-1871 GCA_964581195.1 uncultured Thiobacillus sp.
CCCGTCCGCCGACGACCGTTAATACTCCCCCCGGCCCTCCCCCGGAGGGGGAGGGAGCAAATCAGGAGAACACCATGTTCTATCAAGTCTTATCCAAACTGCTGGACTACCCGAGTGACGAGCTGATGGCGGCCCTCCCGGAACTGCGCGGCGAAATCAAGCGCGGTTTCGAGGCGGCCGAATGGCTGGTGCTGGATCGTTTCCTCAACCATCTGGAAAAGCTCGACCCGACCGAAGCGCAGGGCGCCTATGTGCTGACCTTCGACCTCACCCCGGAACACGCCCTCCACCTCACCCACCACCTGTTCGGCGACGACAAGAACCGGGGCCCGGCGCTGATCGACCTGGGCGAGTTCTACAAGGAATTCGGCCTGGAGATGGTGACCAAGGACGCGGCCGCCAACGAGGACGCCATCAACGAGATCCCGGACTTCCTGCCGCTGATGCTGGAATTTTCCTCGCAACTCTCGGTGGAGGAGGCGCGTTTCTTCCTGTCGCAGTGGTCGAAGGTGCTGAACCAGCTCGCCACCAACCTGGAAGAGGCGCAAAGCCCCTACGCCCCCCTCATCCGCCTCGTCGAACAGCGCGCCCTGCTGGTCAGGGCGGCGGCTTGAAGGGCCGTTCGTAGGATGCGCCGAGCGCCAGCGAACCACATCCTGCGAGTTGAATTACGTAAAAGGAGTCAAGATCATGGACCTGCATCAATTGCTTTTTGGGGTTTATCCCTACCTCTGCCTGGTCACCTTCGTGCTGGGCAGCTGGATCCGCTTCGACCATGAGCAGTACACGTGGAAGAGCGACTCCAGCCAGCTGCTCTCGAAAAGTGGCCTGAGGATGTTCAGCAACTTCTTCCATATCGGGGTGATCGCCATCTTCTTCGGCCACTTCGTCGGCCTGCTGACCCCGCATAGCGTGTTCCTGGCGCTGGGTGTGTCCGACATGGCGCACCAGGGCATCGCCATCCTCGCCGGCGGCATCTTCGGCACCCTGGCCCTGGTCGGCGGGGTCGGCCTCTGGCTGCGCCGCCTGTTCAACAAGCGGGTGCGCGCCGCCAGCCGCTGGATGGACATCAACATCCTCGGCTGGATCCTGCTCACCCTGGTGATGGGCCTGTCCACCCTGCCGGTCTCCATCGGCCACGCCGAGCACGGCGACGCCACCGTGATGCTGCGCCTGGCGGAATGGGTGCAGAGCGTGGTCACGCTGCAACCCAACCCGGAACTGCTGCGCGGCGTCGACACCGTGTTCAAGCTGCACATCTTCCTGGGCATGAGCGTGTTCCTGTTCTTCCCCTTCACCCGTCTGGTCCACATCTGGAGCGCGCCGATCGGCTACCTGTTCCGCGCCTACCAGATCGTCCGCGCCAAGCGCGCGGTGTAAGCCGGCGCGGGCGTGGCGACCCGGCCGCCGCGCCCGCGAACCGGGTGAATTGACATCGATCAAGGCCGGCCGGGCGACAAGCGCCGACCATTCATTCCAGAGCAAATCACTCAAGTAAACCCAAGTCACCCATGACCGTTGTGAATAGCAGGAGGCCAATATGCAAACCACCACACACCCGATGCCGAAAATCCACTACCGGCGGGACGCCATCGACAGCACCAGCCCCTACGCCCTCCACACCTGCAAGCTGCTGGTCGATGGCCGCGAGGTGCTGACCGACCAGGAGGGCTACATCCTCGACATGGACACCTGGAGCGAAGGTTTCGCGCTGGCCCAGGCAGCCAAGGAAGGGCTGACCCTGACCGAGGAACACTGGCAGGTGATCCGCTTCATCCGCGCGTTTTACGACGAGCACAACGTCCAGGCGCAGGTACGCGACATGGTCAAGCACTTCCGCGAGGCCTGGGGGCCGGAGAAGGGCAACAGCC
>CAZONS010000550.1:0-1871 GCA_964581195.1 uncultured Thiobacillus sp.
CTGCCCTCGTGCATCAGCGGGGTGCGCGCCAGCAGTTGCTGCAGTCGTCCGAGCACGAAATGAGCGCCGGGGCTGTCGGTGTCAGGCAGGATCAGGGTGAATTCCTCGCCACCGTAACGCACCAGCGCGTCGGATTTGCGCATGACCGAGCGCACCAGGTTGGTGAAGTGCACCAGCATCAGGTCGCCCACCTCGTGTCCGTGGATGTCATTGATCTTCTTGAAGTGGTCGAGGTCCAGCATCGCCAGGGAGAGCCTTGACTTCAGGCGCAGCGCGCGGGCCATCTCGCGCGCCAGGGTCATGTCCAGACCGCGCCGGTTCAGGGTGCCGGTCAGCGCGTCTTCATGCAGCATCTGGCGGGTCTCGACCAGTTCTTCCTGCATGCGGGCCAGCGCCTGGCGGGTCTCCAGCAATTCCTGGTGGCTGGATTCGACGGTGGAGTGGATGCTGCCCGCCTGGACCACCACGGCGGAGAGCAGGCGCAGGATTTCATTCTTGTCGCGCGACGATTTCAGACTGCTGACGTTGTCGGACAGGCCCTGGTTCTGCTCGCCCAGGTCATTGGCGAGATGCGCGGTCTTGTCGGCGACTTCTTCCAGAATCTGGCGCAAGGCGGCGAGCAGGTCGCCACAGGCGCCGCCATTCGCGGCGGCGGCCTGCTTCACCGGTGTGGGCAGGCCGGAAATTTCGTAATAGGCACGCTCGTAGTTCTCCGGTGTCGCGACTTCATCGCGCTCCGAGAGCAGTTTCATCACGGCCATGCCGATGAGGTTGGGGGTTTGGGGCATGATCCCTGTTATGCAAAATATGCAAATCGATGTATGAATTTATATCGAAAGCTCTAGTTGGGGGCGGATGATTTTGCCATCGTGGCCGCCGCCGCGCCGGGGCGGATCAGCAGCGAACCGGCCAGCATGCCGAGGATGCTCATCAGGAAACCGGCGAACTGGGGCGGCAGTTCGGCGTCCGGAGCCAGTGCTTCCAGCGTCAGCCAGGTGACCAGCCCCAGGGCGATGGCGAGGTAGGCGCCCGCGGTATTGGCGCGCCGCCAGTAGAGGCCGGCGACCAGGGGCACGAAGGCCACCACCAGCGTGACCTTGTAGGCGTTCTCCACCATCTGGTGGATGCTGGTCTGTGCATCCAGCGCCCAGAGCGCATAGAGGGTCACCAATGCGGAGAAGCAGGCGACCACCACGCGCGTCATCACCAGCAGATGCTTCTCGCTCAGATGCTTGCGGCGGGTGACGAAGCCCTTGAGCACGTTCTCCGAGATCGTCACCGAGGGGGCGAGCAGGGTGCCGGAAGCGGTGGACATGATCACCGAGAGCAGGGCGCCGTAGAAAATCACCTGGGCGACCAGCGGCAGATGGCCCTTGACCAGTTCCGGCAACAGTTTCTGGCTGTCCTCGGCCAGCCAGCGGGCGGCCAGCGCGGGGTCGATCAGGTTGGCGGAATAGGCCAGGAACAGCGGCACGGCGGCGAACAGGAAATAGGCGATGCCGCCCGCCACCGTGCCCCAGACCGCGACGTGTTCATTCCTGGACGAGTTGGCGCGCTGGAACACGTCCTGCTGCGGGATGGAGCCGAAGCCCATGGTGAGCAGGCCGGAGACGAAGGCCAGCAGCGCCACCGCGTTCAGTTCCGGCCAGAAATTGAACTTGCCGGCGGCGGCGGCGTGCTCGACCACCGGGGCGACGCCGCCGGTCATGCCGGTGACCAGCCAGGCGATGTAGATGAGGCCCGCGACGATGACGATCATCTGGAAGAAGGTGGTCAGCGCCACCGACCACATGCCGCCATAGAGCGTGTACATCAGCACCACGGCGGCGCCGATCAGGATGCCCTGTGACTGCGTGATCTGGCCTTCGGAG
>CAZONS010000551.1:0-1865 GCA_964581195.1 uncultured Thiobacillus sp.
GTGGAAGGATTCGGAGCAGGCTTGCGGCCGCCAGTCGATGCGCCAGGTCCTCGTGGCGGCCGCCCTTCCGGCCAGCAGCGAGAGCAGACCGTTGTCGGGGCCGACATGGAACCGGCCGTCGGCCTCCACCACCACCGCCGCGCGCGGCCCGCCGACCCCCGGGTCGACCACCGCCAGCACCACGGCGCCGACGGGCAGATCACGACAGAGGGCGTGGAGGAGATGCGCGCCGGCGTGGGCATTGAAATCGGGCGCGGCGTGCAGCAGGTCGATCACCGGAACCCCCGGCGCGGCGGCGGCCAGCACCGCCTTCACCTGACCCACGTAGGGGTCCTGCCAGCCATAGTCGGTAAACAGCAACAGCATCGTCGACTCCTTGAAAACGCGTCGGACGCCATTGTCCCCCAGCGCGCCGGGCTCGGCGCGGGCCTTGCGAAGGGGGGGGATAGGGTGGGAACGCCGGCCTTGCGCCGGCGGTTCGACTTGACCCGGACACTGCCCGGGAATGCGCGTCAAGCCTGGAAAAAACTGGGGTGATGGATGGGACTCGAACCCACAACAGCCAGAATCACAATCTGGGACTCTACCAATTGAGCTACCACCACCATTGATACAACCAACTACATCAAGCCACTTCCAACAACAGATTCAACAGCGCTTCTGAAATCTGGCCTGCCCGACAGGGATCGAACCTGTAACCCCCAGCTTAGAAGGCTGGTGCTCTATCCAGTTGAGCTACGGGCAGTATCCCGCGGGCATCGGAATCGAGCCTGGACCAGTAACGCATGGTCGGGGTGAGAGGATTCGAACCTCCGACATCTTGCTCCCAAAGCAAGCGCGCTACCGGGCTGCGCTACACCCCGAAGGCGCGGAAATATACCCGGCGAAGTGGGGAAAAGCAATGCTGACGATGCGAGCACTCAAGTAAAATTGCGCGTTTCAACCCGCCGCCCCAGTGTCATGACTGCTCGTATTCTCGATGGCAAGGCCATCGCCGACGCCCTGATCCAGGACATCAAACGCGAAGTCGAGGAACGCCTCGCCGCCGGCAAGCGGGTACCCGGGCTGGCGGTGATCCTGCTCGGCGGCGATCCGGCCTCCAGCATCTATGTCCGCAACAAGCGCCTGGCCTGCGCCAAGGCGGGCGTGTTGTCGATTTCCCACGACCTCCCCGCCGAGACCCGCCAGGCCGATCTGCTGGCGCTGATCGACCAGTTGAACGACGATCCGACCGTCGATGGCATCCTGGTGCAGGCGCCGCTGCCGGCGCACATCGACGACGAGACCGTGATCGAGCGGATCCGCCCGGACAAGGACGTGGACGGTTTCCATCCCTACAACATCGGCCGCCTGGCGGTGAGGAAGCCTACCCTGCGCTCCTGCACGCCCTATGGCGTCATGCGCCTGCTGGAGACGACCGGTGAACCGTTGCGCGGCAAGCACGCCGTGGTGGTGGGTGCTTCCAACCATGTCGGCCGCCCGATGGCGCTGGAATTGCTGCTCGTCGGCTGCACCGTGACGGTGTGCCATTCCGCCACCCGCGACCTGGCCGCGGAGGTCGCGCGCGCCGACATCGTGGTGGCCGCCGTCGGCCGCCCGGAAATGGTCAAGGGGGAATGGATCAAGGAGGGCGCCATGGTGATCGACATCGGCATCAACCGTCTGGATGACGGCCGCATCTGCGGTGACGTGGCCTTCGCGGCAGCCAGCGCGCGCGCCGGCTGGATCAGCCCGGTGCCGGGCGGTGTCGGGCCGATGACCGTGGCCACCCTCCTGCGCAACACCCTGGAAGCGGCGCTGAGGCGGGACTGAAGCGGATCACTGGGTCGCGGCCAGCGCCGCGCCCTTGAGGCCGACATCCGGGT
>CAZONS010000552.1:0-1861 GCA_964581195.1 uncultured Thiobacillus sp.
CCCCACAGATCCGTACGTGCGGAATTTCCGCATACGGCTCCTGCCTTGGATCATGACGCGAAACGCTCTGTCGGCCAGGGATGAACCCGCCGAACAGCGGGTATGAATTGCTTTACCAGACGGCGGAAACGCTCCTACGGCAAACGGCGCTTTTGACTGCGGCGGAGCAAGGCCTGACGCCAGGCGCGAGTCACCTCAGCCCGGAACCCCTCCAGTCGGGTCAGGTTGCCCGGTACGGCGTGGTAGTTGAAATAACCCCGCACCACCCGGTTCAACCAGCGCCCAGCCGCATCGTGCGTCCATGTGTTAAGCGAACTGACACATCTATCAGACATGTTAAGTTTTTCAACAGGATTTAACACAATAAGTCGAATCATCCTATTGCGTGAGCAACTCAACCAGACCCCGGTTGATGAAATACACCTCTCGCCCGACTTTCTCGCCGTACAAGATGTCCATCCGTTCCAGTTCCCGCAAATACTTTGAACAGGTCTGCCGGGTACCCAAGCCGGCCCGCTCCAGGAACTGGATCTTGCAGTAGGGGTGCTGGAACACCACTTCGATCAAATCCTTGCTGTAGATTCCCGGCGCCCTGGCCTTGACCATCTCGCCCACCGATTCCATTAAGGCGAGGATGCGGTTGATCCTGTCCTGGGTGCGCGCCGAGGTTTCCTCGACCGCCGACAGCATGTACAGCACCCAGCCCTCCCATGAACCCTCTTCGGTCACCCGGCGCAAGCCTTCGTAATAGGCCGCCTTGTGGTCGATGATATAGCGCGACAGATACAGTACCGGCAGCCCCAGCAGGCCTTGTTCCACCAGAAACAGAATGTTCAGGATGCGCCCCGTCCGCCCGTTGCCGTCCGGGAAGGGGTGAATAGCCTCGAACTGGTAATGCACCAAGGCCAGCTTCACCAGTGGGTCCAGGCCATCCTCAGCATGGATGAACTGTTCCAGGGCGGCCAGCTTGGCACGTATCACTGCCTCGCCTTCGGGTGGGGTATAGACCGTTTCCCCCTTGCCATTGGCGATACGTGTTCCCGGTACGCGGCGAATGTCGAAATCCATCTGCTTGATGATCCGGGCGATCTCGATGAACAGATTGGTCGTTAGCGGCCGGCTCTTGATCTGCTCGAAACCGTAGCGCAGTGCCTGGCGATAGCGCAGCACCTCCTTGGTTTCCGGGCTGGCACTGCCGTGATCATCGGCCGCCGCCTTGTAGAGCTCATCGTCGGTGGTCACGATGTTCTCGATTTCCGACGACAAGCGCGCTTCCTGCAATACCAATCCGTCAATCAGAATGCCTTGGTTCGGGATGAGTTGCGCCAAGCCCTTCAACTCCGCCAGCACTCGGCTCGCAGCAATCGCCTTCTTCAGCACGGTGGGCGTTTCCACCTCGACAGTCGGCGGCAAGGGCGGCAGATCGTTAAATGGTTGATTTCGATCGAAGCTCACCTAAGCACTCTCCCTACTGATGCGACAGCAAAATAGTCGTCATTTTCCCGCACCCCGTCACCGCGAAAACGCAAATACCGCGCAAATACCGGGGTCTCAAATACAAATACCGGGGTCAGACCCAATTACCGGGGTCAGACCACGTTTTAATTGCCCCGTCCCCTCTCCCGCTTGCGGGGGAGGGGGGTGTTGTGTGACTTGGCGGATGATGGCTGAGCCGACCATGCCGCGATGGCCGGCGATGTAGATTTTGGGTTGCATTTTTGTGTTTGGGAGAGTGACGGGAAACAAGTAATGAGCCGGGCGGGGCGGGTCGTCCTTCGTTGACGCGTAGTTTCGCGGGGGGACGCCGCTCCAAAGGGGTGCCTGGGCCGGCGGTAACGGTACGTTGTAGGTCAGGTTGCGG
>CAZONS010000553.1:0-1859 GCA_964581195.1 uncultured Thiobacillus sp.
CAGCGTCGATCTCGACCATCAGGCCTTTCTCGGCGACACCCGCGAGCGGATCGGCTTCGAGAAAGCCGGCATCTACCGGGGGGGCCGTGTGGCCGTCTGCGGCGATGTCGACCCACCGCGCAGTCTGCTCGACCATGCCGCCGACATCGGTGCCGATCTCTTCCGGGCCGGCCGCGACATCCGTGTCGAACCATGCGAGGCGGGCTGGACCTGCCGTGTCCGCGACGCCGTGTTCCCGGCGTTGCCACGCCCGGCCATGGCCGGCGCGCACCAGTACATCAATGCCGCTTGCGCCATCGCCGCCCTGCATGCGCTGCACGCGCGCCTGCCGGTGCCGATGCCGGCGATTCGCGCCGGCATCGCCGCCGCGCGGCAGCCCGGGCGGTTCCAGGTGGTCGGGCAGTCGCCGCTGCGTCTGCTCGATGTCGCGCACAACCCGCATGCCGCGCGGGCGCTGGCCGCAAACCTCGCCGACCTGCCGCCCAACGGGCACATCCATGCCGTCTTCGCCATGCTCGCGGACAAGGATGTGGATGCGGTCATCGACCTGCTCGCGCCGCGCATCGCCTACTGGCACGCGGCGGGTCTGACCGGCCCTCGGGGCATGTCGGCGACGCTGCTCGCGGAGCGCCTGGCGGCACGTGGCCTGTCCCACCAGACGTATCCCGATGTCGCCAGCGCCTGGCACGAGGCGTGTCGGCGGGCAGGGCCGGCTGATACAATCGCCGCCTTCGGTTCCTTCCATACCGTGGCCGAGGTGATGGCCGCCATCTCATTGTCCACGAACCCGCATGGCTGATATTTCCACGACTCAGGATGCCTTCACGCAGGATCAGATGACGCTGCGCCGCCGCGCCCGCCGTCGCCTGGTCGGCGCCATCGCGATCGCGCTGGCCGCGGTGCTGCTGCTGCCGATGCTGTTCGATCCCGAGCCACGGCCGCTGGGGCCGGATGTGGACATCCGCATCCCGGCGCCGAGCACCCCCTTCGATCGCGTCCCCGCCGCCGTCCCCGCGCCGCCCGAGGGGGGGGATGACAGCGAACCGCCGCCGCTGGCCGCGGAACCGACCCAGGTCAGTCCCGCCGCCCCGGCCGCCGCGAGTGTTCCGGAAGCCACCGCTGCCCGCGGCGACAGCAAGCCCGAAGTGCCCGCGGGCGTGGAGAAGGTCGCGGAAAAAGCGACCGCGAAGTCGGCCGAGAGAACAGCGGAGAAGGCCAGGGAGAAGGAGAAGGCCGAGGTCAAGCCGGCGCCGCCGTTGCCCAAGCCGAGTGGCGCCTTCGCCAGCCAGGGCTTCTACCTGCAATTGGGGGCCTTCACCAGCGAGAACAACGCCAGGCAGTTGCGCGAGAAGGTCGAGGCGGCCGGGTTCAAGGTCGGCCTGGCTGATTCGAACGGCCAATACCGGGTGCGGGTGGGGCCGATCCCGGAAAAGGAGCGGGCGCTCGACATGCAGGCGAAGCTGAAGGCCAAGGGCTTCACCTCGGTCATGCTGGGGCCGTGAGATGTCGGGTATGAAGCGGCCCCCTGACGCGCTACGCGCGTGTTCTGTAAGCCCCGCGATGCTTGCGTACCCCGAGTGGCGACCCGGTTCCTTCGGAACGGCCGGGTGGAACTGAGATGACCTCGCTCGACCTGATCGCCGTCGGGATCCTGCTGTTTTCCGCCGTGCTCGGACTGATGCGCGGGCTCACCCGCGAGGTGCTCTCGCTGTGTTCGTGGTTCGCCGCCTTTTACGCCGCGAAGTCATACGCCCCCCTGCTGGCACCGCTGATTCCCGGACTCGATGCGCCTTCCCTCAGCCATGCGGCGGCGCTGGTGGTGATCTTCGTCGCGGTGCTGATCGTCGCCAGCCTGTTCG
>CAZONS010000554.1:0-1856 GCA_964581195.1 uncultured Thiobacillus sp.
CGCGGGTCAGCGCGCCCACCGGGTAGACCCGCGGACCCGGCATGTTGCGGGCGCGGAACTTGAGCATTTCCACCAGCCCCGGCTCGTCCAGGGACGGGTCGGTATCCGGCGGGCAGGCCAGCGAGGTCACCCCGCCCGCCGCCGCCGCGTGCATCTCGGACTCCAGCCCGGCGATGTATTCCAGCCCCGGTTCGCGTAGACGCAGGGCCATGTCCACCAGGCCCGGACAGACGACCAGACCGCTCGCGTCGACCACCTGGTTGGCGTGGAAGTCGGCGGGCGCCGCGCCCAGGGCCTGGATGTGGCCGGCGGCGATATAAATGTCCTGAACCGTGTCCAGCCCGCTGGCGGGATCAATGACGCGGCCGTTCTTGATGTGGATTTTCATGCTCAATTCCCCGCCAGGATGCTCATCACCGCCATGCGCACGGCGATGCCGAAGGTGACTTGCGAGAGGATCACCGATTGCGGTCCGTCGGCCACTTCCGAGTCGATCTCGACACCACGGTTCATCGGGCCGGGGTGCATGACGATGGCGTCCGGCCTGGCATGACGGAGCTTCTCGGTGGTGAGGCCCCAGTGTTTGTAGAACTCGCCGGCGGAGGGCAGGCGGGCGCCCTGCATGCGCTCGTTCTGCAGGCGCAGCATCATCACCACATCGACATCCTTCAGCCCCTGCTCCATGCGCTGATAGACATGCACGCCGAGGTTGCCGACATCGCGCGGCAGCAGCGTCCTGGGCGCGATCACACGGACCTCCGGGCAGCCCAGGGTGGTGAGGGCATGGATCTGCGAGCGCGCCACCCGCGAGTGCAGCACGTCGCCGACGATGGCCACGCGCAGATTGTGGAAGCCGCCCTTGAAGTGGCGGATGGTGAACATGTCGAGCAGGCCCTGGGTGGGATGGCTGCTGCGGCCGTCACCGGCATTCACCACGCTGATGTGCGGCGCCACGTGGCGGGCGATGAGATGCGCGGCGCCGGCCGCGGCGTGGCGCACGACGAACATGTCGGCATGCATGGCGGAGAGGTTGGCGACTGTGTCGAGCAGGGTCTCGCCCTTGCTCTGCGAAGAGGAGCCGACGTTGAGGTTGACCACATCGGCGTTCAGGCGCTTGGCGGCGATCTCGAAGGTGGTGCGGGTGCGCGTCGAGTTCTCGAAGAAGACGTTGAACACCGCCTTGCCGCGCAGCAGCGGCACCGACTTCACATCACGCTCGCCGACCGCGACGAAGGAAGCGGCGGTATCCAGGATCTGGGTGAGGATGCGCGCGGGCAGCCCGTCCAGGCTCAGCAGGTGCTTGAGGCGGCCATCCTCGGTCAGTTGCAGGTTGTTTTTCATGTCCGTTTGGTGACCTTGAAACCCAGGACGCCATCCTCGGCGCGGGTGAGGGAGATATTTTCGTCATCCGCCAGCGCCATCCGGGCGCCGACGAAGTCCGGGCTGATCGGCATTTCCCGGCCGCCCCGGTCGAGCAACACCGCGAGGCGGATCGATGCCGGACGGCCGTAATCGAACAGCACGTTCATCGCCGCGCGAATGGTGCGGCCGGTGTAGAGCACGTCGTCGATCAGGAGGACATGGCGCCCCTCCATGTCGAACGGGATGTCTGAAGGCTTGACCTGCGGATGCAGGCCGATGCGGGAAAAATCGTCGCGATAGAAGGAGATGTCCAGGCGGCCGCGCGGCAGGTCGCGTCCGAGGCGTTCGGCGAGGGCATCCATCACCCAGACGCCGCCGGTGTGGATGCCGACCAGGGCAAGGTCTGGCATCGACCCCGGGGCGAGGGTGGGCGCGATCTGGTCCGCCAGGCGAGCAATCAGTTGGTCAGGAGTGGGCAGTTGCGGCATGGTCGT
>CAZONS010000555.1:0-1855 GCA_964581195.1 uncultured Thiobacillus sp.
ATTGGCCGCCGCACAGTCCTCAAGGCGATCTGGATTTTGTCGGAGACGAGGGCGATGCTTTATAGCGATCTATGGATGGCTTGCCCAGTAGGGCGTTAGGGCATGATGCAGGAGCTGCTGACCGGGCGGATTCGCCGGGTCTGAGTGCTCTGGCCACCGACCATGGTATGTTCTTGGCGGAAAATCGAACCTGCGGAGCATCCGGGAAAAAGTGTCCGTCCCGCGGAGACAAAAACAGACGAGGTCAGCGCAAAACCATGAGCGAAAGTCGCAAGCCCACCGAAAAACCGGACGCACGGGAAGACCAGCGCGTCGAGTGGAAGGAATCCTGGCGCGACGAGTACCTGAAATGGATTTGCGGTTTCGCCAACGCCGACGGCGGCGTGCTGGTGATCGGACGCAACGACCAGGGCGCGGCGGTCGGCGTCAAGGATGCTCGGAAGTTGCTGGTGGATATCCCGAACAAGGTGCGCGACGTGCTGGGCATCATGGTGGATGTGAGTCTGTCGATGGAGGCGGGGAAAGAACTGGTGGCAATACGCGTCGAGCCCTACCCGAGCCCGATCAGCTACAAGGGCGAATACCACTACCGCAGCGGCAGCACCAAGCAGGAATTGAAGGGCGCGGCCTTGAGCCGCTTCCTGCTGAAGAAACAGGGCTTGCATTGGGATGGCGTGCCGGTGCCCCGCGTCGCGGTGGGCGATCTCGATTTCCGAATCATGGCCGAGTTTCGTAGGCAGGCTTTGGCCAGCCAGCGTCTAACGACTGAGACCCTGAAAGAGCCCGACCGGTCGCTGCTCGACAAGCTGCACTTGCTGGAAGGCGAGTATCTGAAGCGGGCCGCCGTGCTGCTTTTCCATCCGGACCCGGAGCGTTTTGTCACCGGTGCCTGGGTCAAGATCGGTTTTTTCGAGAACAACGTCGATCTGCGTTATCAGGACGAAGTGCATGGCGGCCTGCTGTTGCAGGTCCAGCAAACGATTGAAATCCTGAAGGCCAAATACCTGAAGGCCTGGATTTCCTACGTGGGCTTGCAGCGCATCGAGACCTATCCAGTCCCGGAGCCTGCCTTGCGCGAGGCGATCCTGAACGCGGTGGTACACAAGGATTACGCCAGCGGGGTGCCAATTCAGATCAGCGTCTATCCGGACAAGCTGATGATCTGGAGTCCTGGGCAGTTGCCGGCGGAGTGGACCGTGGAACGGCTACTGGGCAAGCATTCCTCGCTGCCCTACAACCCCGATGTGGCGAATGCCTTCTTCCGGGCCGGACAGATCGAATCCTGGGGTCGTGGCATCGAGCGCATGCTGGAAACCTGCCGGCAGGCGGGGGCGGCCGAGCCGGCCCTGCGTTATGAACATTCGGGCTTGTGGGTGGTGTTCTCCTTTGTCGAGGCGAATTCGACTGGGTCGGTGACTGGGTCGGTGACTGGGTCGGTGACTGGGTCGGTGACTGGGTCGGACGCGGATCCGGTTCACCGCCTGGTACTGGCCATCGGGGAAGCCGACTGCGCGCCTTCTGAAATCCAGCAGCGGCTGGCGTTGCTGCATCGGCCGACTTTCCGCGAGAACTATCTGCGCCCGGCCTTGCGGCAGGGCTTGGTTGAAATGACCTTGCCCGACAAACCAAACAGCCGCTTGCAGCGGTATCGGCTGACGGATGACGGTAAGGCGCTGAGGGCAAGCCTGAAGCGAAAGGAAACGGCATGACGGACATCGGCCAATCCGAGCGGGAGACGCAGAACCGCGTCGTCGCCCTGTTCCGCGACGAACTGGGTTACCGCTATCTCGGCGACTGGACCGACCGGGCCGGCAACAGCAACATCGAGGAGGGCCTGCTCACTGATTATCTGACC
>CAZONS010000556.1:0-1849 GCA_964581195.1 uncultured Thiobacillus sp.
CGGCGCGGCCGCCGAAGGCGCCGACCGGCATGCCGCCGCCGATCACCTTGCCGAGGGTGGTGAGGTCGGGGGTGATGCCATACAGGCCCTGCACGCAGCCGGGGCCGACGCGGAAGCCGGTCATCACTTCGTCGAAGATCAGCACGGCGCCGTGTTTCGTGCAGTTCTCGCGCAGGGCTTCGAGGAAACCCGCCTTCGGCTTGATCAGGTTCATGTTGCCCGCCACCGCCTCGACGATGACGCAGGCGATCTCGCCGCCCTTCTCGGCGAACACCCTGTTGACCTGGTCGATGTCGTTGTAGTCCAGCACCAGGGTGTGGGCGGAGCAGTCGGCCGGCACCCCGGCGGAACTCGGCTGACCGAAGGTGAGCAGGCCGGAACCCGCCTTCACCAGCAGGCTGTCGGCGTGGCCGTGGTAGCAGCCCTCGAACTTGATCAGGGTGGAACGGCCGGTGTGGCCGCGCGCCAGACGAATGGCGCTCATGGTCGCCTCGGTGCCGGAACTGACCAGACGCACCATTTCGAGGCTGGGCAGCATGGCCACCAGCTTCTCCGCCATCACCAGTTCCATCTCCGTCGGCGCGCCGAAGGACAGACCGAGGGCGGCGGCGTCCTGGACCGCCTTGACCACGTCCGGGTCGGCGTGACCGAGGATCAGCGGCCCCCAGGAGCCGACGTAGTCGAGATAGCTCTTGCCGTCCGCGTCCCAGACCCGGCTGCCCTGCCCTTTCGTGAAGAAGCGGGGTGTGCCGCCGACGGAGCGGAAGGCGCGCACCGGCGAATTGACGCCACCGGGGATGACTTTCCTGGATTGCTCGAAGAGTTGGTCGTTACGGGAGCTCATGGGCTGTTGTCCTCGAAATACTGGATGAATCGTTCAGTGGCCGCGCGGGGGTCCGCGGCGTCGTACAGGGCGCTGATCACCGCCAGCATGTCGGCGCCGGCGGCCACCAGGGAGGCCGCATTATCCAGCGTGATGCCGCCGATGGCACACACCGGCAGGCCGAATTCCGCGCGCGCGGCACGCAACAGGGCGGGATCGGCGCGCCGCGCCAGGGGTTTCGTCGGCGACGCGAAGAAACTGCCGAAGGCGAGGTAGTCGGCGCCGGCGCGGGCCGCGTTCCGCGCCGGATCCAGGCGCTGATAGCAGGACGCGCCAAGCAGTCCGGCGCCCAGGCGGTCACGGGCGGCGGCCAGTTCGCCATCGTCCTCGCCCAGATGGACGCCATCGGCCTCGGCGAACAGGGCCAGATCGACATCGTCGTTGATGATCAGCAGCGCCCCGTGACGCCGGGTCAGGCCGCGCAGCGCGACCGCCTGTTCCTGCCGATGGCAGTCGCTGGTGATCTTGTTGCGGTATTGCAGGATGCGGCAACCGCCGTCGAGGATGGCTTCGCTGACTTCAAGCAGGCGGCGGCTGTCCGGCCAATCCGGGGTGATGGCGTAGAGGCCATGCAAGCGAGCGGCGAACTCATTCCGCGTCATCGTCACCATGCACCCAGTACATGCGGTCGGGAATGAACTGGCCCATGCCGGGACGGTAAGCGTGCTTCAGGGTCTGCCAGGTGTAGGCCTGCGCCTCCCTGGCCGCCTCGGCCACGTCCTGGCCCAGCGCCAGGAAACCCGCGAGCGCCGAGGCGAGCGTGCAGCCGGAACCATGATAGGACCCGGGCAGGCGCTCCCATTTCTGCCTGTCCATCACGCCATGCGTGTCGTAGAGGGTATTCACCACCTCGGCGCCCTGCTCGTGGGCGCCGGTGATCAGCACGAATTCGCACCCCAGATCGATGAGACCGCGCGCGCAGGCATCGAGATCGGCGGCGCCAGCCAGCGCCTCCACCCCTTCCGC
>CAZONS010000557.1:0-1825 GCA_964581195.1 uncultured Thiobacillus sp.
CCCGCCGCGCCGTCCCCCGTTATAGGGCCGGGCCAGACCCTCGGCGATGAGCGCCGCCGCCACATCCCGGCCATCGGCCAGGACACGCGCCACCACGCGGCCAGCGTACTTGTCGGGCCGCACGTCGGCCAGCACCACGGCCGATCCCGCCAGCCGCGGCGCATCCACGCCGGCCAGGCGCACGCGCGTCTCCACATAGTGCCCGAGCCATACCTGCGCCCGGACCTCCAGCGTATCGCCGTCGATCACCCGCACGACAGCCGCCGGCACCGGGCCGGGCAGATGCTCGCCGGCGCCGGCCGGAGCGGCGGCGATCAGCAGGGCAGTCAGGGTTGCGGCTATCCTCATGGGCCGCATGATAGTGGCAATTCTGGTTTGGGCAACACTGACCGAAGGTTGTAATCAGCCTGTCGCCGCTTCCGGCCGCCGCCGCGTTGGACTCGTTGGACTCGGTGAACCCATGCTGACCTATCTCGCGTTGGACTCGGGCCGTTTTGCCCACGGATTTCTGCGGCTTTGGGCCGCCCATCCGCCCACAAGGAGTCCAACGCGAGTGGTCGATACGACATTGAAAAGACTAGAGAATGTCCCTAGACGCTGTAATACATCTGGAACTCGCAGGCCGTTTCCGATCAAGGCGCTAGGGCAAAAAACCTGCCAACGCGTTGGACTCTGTTCGTCATTCGTCGCCTTCCCAGCGTCGAATCCCGGCGCGCGACAACTCAACTGTTCGTGGCATATAGACGTCGAGGATCTGCCGCGTCGTCTCGATGCTGTGGCCGGTGACAGAGGCTATCTGGCCCTCGGTGGCGCCGGCCTCTGCCATCGCCAGGACTGCCGTGCGGCGAAGATCGCGCGGCTGTAGCCCCGCAACATTGGCCAGCGCCGAGATGGCGTTGAAGGTTTGCAGGAAGTGGGGGTAGCTGACCGGCCGGCCGCGCCGCGCCACGATGAGCGTGGCCGTAGCCTGCGGCTTGGCTTCGTCGAGGATGGCGCGCAGTTCCCGGTGGCAGGCGACCTCCAAGAGTTTGCGCGTTTTCTGTTGGCGCAGGCGGATCGTCTCGCCGTTGTACTGCCCCCAGGTCATCGCCAGCATGTCGCCGGGGCGCTGAGCGGTGTAGCGCAGCAAAGCGAAGGCCAGCCGCATGTAGGCGCTGGCCGAGTGTTTCAGCGCCGCCGCTTCCCAGGCGGCTAGCTGGTCGGCGCGCCACCACTGGTCACGGCTGCTGGCGCCTGGCAGGCGCAGCTTCTCGGCAAGGTTGGCGGCGGCATATGCAAGGCGCAGGTGGTCACAGCGGCCCCGCGCCCCGATGCTGTCGAACGAGCTCGAGGGCGCGACGTCCCAGGGTCAGCACCGGCAGCGTGGCGAGGCTGGCGATGGTGCGCCGCTCCTCGGTGAAGCGCAGGCGCAGATCGGCGGCGGCGGTTTCCAGCGTCCCGGCGGGCAGGTCGATGCTCTGGGCGCCGATGGTGGCGGCAAGGCCGGCTGCGGTCAGACCATGCTGGGCGAGCACGGCGCGCGGCACCTCGATACGGAACTGCCGGGCGCCGAAGCCGCGCATGACGACCTTCGCCACGTCGGGCAGTGCCGCTATGCGGTCCTCGAGCCCGGCGGCGAAGCGTTCGAGCTGGTTGGACGGCACCTCGCCCGAGACCGCGACCGAGGCGAGAAGGTCGGTGCGGTGCAGCTCGCGCACCACCGGCGGGTCGGCCTTGTCGGGCAAGTCGTCGATGGCCGAAACCTCGGTGCGGATGTCGTTGACGAAGCGCAGCCTTGACCTTCGAACATCAGGCGCGACTCCTTGCGTACTTGATCCATCCCGAC
>CAZONS010000558.1:0-1819 GCA_964581195.1 uncultured Thiobacillus sp.
TCGGCTGGGCGCTGGTCCGGGAGGCCATCGAGGACACCCACGCCGCCGAGGCGCAACTGCCTTACCTGCTGGAGATCCTGCGGCGCTGGGATGCGGCAGAGGTGCGGGATCGGGAGACGCTGGCGGCCTACCGGAAGAAACGGCAGGCCAGGAGCCGGGACCGGCCGCAGGGCAAGGGGAACGTGATCCTGCAACAGGACAAGCCTGGGGAATACGACTACGTGTATGAGCAGTTCGGGGAGGGCGACAAACGTGCAGGCGGTTCGGTCTAAGCGCACACCACGTCAGCAGATGACCTTGGACCAGATCAGGGAGTTGGTCGTTGACAACTTCGCCGGCGGCGGCGGTGCCAGTACAGGCATCGCGAGGGCGATTGGGCGCTCCGTAGACATCGCCATCAACCACGACGCAGCCGCCATCGCCATGCACAAGGTCAATCACCCAGAGACCAAGCACTTTCTTGAATCGGTCTGGGACGTGGATCCGCGCAAGGTCACGCAGGGGTACCCCATAGGGCTGGCCTGGTTCAGTCCTGACTGCACCCATTTTTCAAAAGCCAAAGGCGGCAAGCCGGTTAGCAAGGACATCAGAGGGCTTGCGTGGGTTGCGGTTAAGTGGGCGGCACTTGTCCGCCCCCGCGTTCTCAACCTGGAGAACGTCGAGGAGTTTAAGAACTGGGGGCCGATTGACGAAAACGGGCTGCCCATCAAAGAGCGCAAGGGCGAAACCTTCGCTGCCTTCATCGCTTGCCTGTCAACTGGACTGGCGCCTGAGCATCCGGCTTGGCCTGAGATACGTGAGGTGATCGGCGATGACTTTCCGTACCACCTGCTGGAGAAAGGGTTGGGCTACGACGTCGACTTTCGCGAGCTGCGCGCATGCGACTATGGTGCGCCAACCATTCGAAAGCGGCTGTTTCTCATAGCCAGATGCGACGGTCGCCCAATCGTTTGGCCTTGGCCTACACACGGCGACCCGCAGAGCGAGGCCGTGAAGTCCGGCAGGCTCAAGCCGTGGCGGACGGCCGCCGAGATCATCGACTGGTCAATCCCGTGCCCTTCGATCTTCGAGCGGCAGAGGCCGCTGGCCGAGAACACCATGCGCCGGATTGCCAGGGGCATCAAGTGGTTTGTGATGGACAACCCCAACCCGTTTATTATCCGGCTGAACTACCCCCAGACCAGCCAAAGGGAGCGCATGGTTGACGAGCCCACGCAGACGCTGACCGCCAAGAACGACTTGGCGCTGGTCACACCGACGCTAATTCAAACGGGCTATGGAGAGCGGGAGGGGCAAGCGCCAAGATCCTTGGACATTCACAGGCCGTTGGGGACAGTGGTAGCTGGCGGTCAGAAGCACGCCCTTGTCGCCGCCTTCCTGCTCAAGTACTACGGTGCCTCCGACAACGGCCAGACGCTCAGCGAACCACTGCACACGGTAACGGCCCGTGATCGCTTCGGCCTTGTGACCATCCACGGTGAGGATTACCAGATCGTGGACATCGGAATGCGGATGCTGGAGCCGCGGGAGTTGTTCAACGCCCAGGGATTCCCCGGCGACTACATAATCGACCGTGACGCCGAGGGCAACCGCTTCACAAAGAAGGATCAGGTGGCCCGCTGCGGCAACGCCGTACCCCCGCCATTTGCCGAGGCCCTGGTGAGGGCCAACCTGCCGGAACTCTGCGGTAATGCCCCGGCAGCCGTAGCTTCGATGTGAGGAGGGATTCGATGCGCCGCACCATCGTGCTCCCGCCCGTGCTGGCCCTGATCCTGTGGGGCTACGCTCTCGCAGAGGCACCCACCGCGGCGCCGGCGCC
>CAZONS010000559.1:0-1816 GCA_964581195.1 uncultured Thiobacillus sp.
CCCCGCCGCAGCATGTCCGGGTCGTGTATCCCGCGCCAGAGATGCTTGCGGTCCGGCATGTGGCAGCTCTGGCAGGACTGTTTGCCGGCCTGGTCGCTGGCCAGCCATTGCTGGTAGGTATCCTCGCGCAACTTGCCGGCGAGACGCGGGCCGTCCTCCGGAAATTGATGGCAGGTCGCGCAGAAGAGGCTGTCCTGGAAGGCCGCGGTGGCGGTGAAGCCAGCATGCGGCGCGTCCTTGTCGCCGCCGGTACCGGCGCGCGCCGGTGGCCCGAAGCGTTGATGGCCGCGGACATGGCATGCCGCGCAGTTCAGCCCGCTATCGGCCAGGGTCTCGGGAACATAGGCGGGGGGCGGTGTCGCCGGAGCGTTGCTCCAGCCCTGGGCGCGGGCGACCAGGGCCTTCTGCTCGGCCAGCGGGGCATGACAGCGCAGGCAGCGGTTGCTTTCCTCCTGGCCGAGCAGCTCGAATTGCCAGCGGATGCCCGCGCCCATGGTGTGGCTGTGCAGGGCGCCGCGCCAGTCCTGGTATTGCGTGGCGTGGCAGGTCGCGCACGCTTGCGGGTCGAGCGAGGCTTCGACCGAACTGAAGCGGGTGGGAGGCGTGCCCTGGGCGGGGACCGGGTCGCGCCAATGCTCGGCGAGGAAGGCTTCCACCGCCGCCGGACCGGTTGCCGGCTCCGCCGCCTGCTGTCTCTGGCAACCCGAGAGGACGAGGAGCGGGACGGCGCCGATCAACAGTGAGAATCGTGAGAACCCGCGCAGACTGGCGCGGGCGCGGGAAACGAGGGTATGCATCATGCTGGCACGCTGAGATGAAAAAAGGCCCACGCTGAGGTGGGCCTGTGATCGGGAAGGGTCAGTCGAAGCGATCAGCCACCACAAGGGTTGCCCGGGAGGCTGCCACCACCGCCGCCGGTCGGGACGGTCTGTCCGGTCTTGTAAGCCTTGTCGGCCTGGATGATCGCATTGGTCGCGGCGCCATAGGGAGCCGTGACGGTACGCGGGTTGACGCTGGCTGTGCTCATGGCGGGCCGGAAGAACGACTTGACGTCGGTACGCCACGGCGAGTCGCTGGGCAGGATGTACTTGCCGTCCTTGTCCATGATGTAGGACAGGGAGTTCCATTCCACCATGGCGCCATCGTAGAAGCGGGTCGGCTTGCCGAGGATGACCGCGCTGGCGACGCCGGTGATCATGGCCCGGAAGGTGGTCTCGCAGTAGACGAAGATCGTGTCGCCGTTCTGATAGGCATTGCCGGCGCCGACCAGGTTATAGGCGCCGTCGACGAAACCGATGCCGTTGGCGTCGGTGTTGCCCGCGAGGTAGGCGGTCAGGTCGGCCTTGGGCTTGTAGCTGTAGCCCTTGGTGGAGTCGAGCATGTGGGTGAACTGCAACTGCAGCGTGCCAAAGGGGTGGCCCTGGCGGGAACCGCTGTTCTGGAAGGTGTTGCTGTAGTTGCTGGTGTTGGTCGGGACGCAGTAGGCCGTGGCGCACGCCTGGGTGCCGGCCGTGTCCGGATCGTTGTCCTCACCCAGTTCCGACATTTCTCCCGCGCTGTACTGGCGCATGCTGCGGGCATCCCAGATCAGGATGCCGTCGTTGAGGACGTTGCCGTCGGAACCGGGCACGACGCTCAACAGATCGCCCACCGTGGCCTGCAACTGGGTGTTGTCGGCCGTCAGTTCCCTGACGCTGTGGGTGCCGTTGTCGGGCGCGGTGCTGGCTGCGACGGAGAAGTCTCCGGCGGCGAGTTCATTGCCGTTGAGCCACTGGTTGCCACCATTGAGGATCGCCAGGTTCTTCTGGTCGACGCC
>CAZONS010000560.1:0-1783 GCA_964581195.1 uncultured Thiobacillus sp.
CTCCTCTCGATACCCAAGCGATTTGGCCCGCCGGCCCAGCCGGCGGGCTTTTTTTATGGCTGTTGCCGCAGCAGGCGGCGCAGTTCGTAGAGCGCTTCCAGCGCCTGTTTCGGGCTGAGTTCGTCCGGGTCGATCGCCGCCAGGCGTTCGAGCGCGGGATGGGCGTCCGGCTCCGGCTCCGGCGCCGGGACCATCTGGGCGAACAGGTCGCCCTGGCCGGAGGGCGCGATCTGCTGGTTTTCCAGCATCACCAGCTTGCGCCGGGCGGCGTTGATCACCGTCGCCGGCACGCCGGCCAGGCGGGCGACCTGCAGGCCGTAGCTCTGCGAGGCGGGGCCGTCCGCGACGGCATGCAGGAAGGTGAGGCCGTTCCCGGTTTCCACGGCGTCCAGGTGGACGTTCGCCAGCGCGCGGAATTCCTGGTTGAGCTGGGTCAGCTCGAAATAATGGGTGGCGAACAGGGTGTAGGCGCGGGTCTTTTCCGCCATGTGCCGCGCCACCGCCCAGGCGATGCTGATGCCGTCGAAGGTGGACGTGCCGCGGCCGATCTCGTCCATCAGGATCAGGCTGTGTTCGCTGGCGCCGTGCAGGATGCCGGCGGTCTCGGTCATTTCCACCATGAAGGTGGAGCGGCCGCCGGCGAGGTCGTCGGAGGAGCCGACGCGGGTGAAGATCTGGTCCACCGGCCCGATCGTCGCGCGCGCCGCCGGCACGTAGAGACCGCAGCAGGCGAGCAGGACGATGTGCGCGATCTGCCGCATGTAGGTGGACTTGCCGCCCATGTTGGGGCCGGTGATCAGCAGCATGCGGCGGCTGGGGGAAAGATTCAGGTCGTTGGGGATGAAGGCGTCCACCCGCGTTTCCACCACCGGATGGCGGCCGGCTTCGATCTGGATGCCCCAGGCGTCGCTGAATTCCGGCGCGCAATAACGCCGTTCCGCCGCCAGTTCTGCGTGACCCGCCAGCACGTCGGCCTCGGCGACGCCGCCGGCGACTTGCTGCAAGGGCGCGATGGCGGCGGCGAGCGTCTCCAGCAAGGCCTCGTAGAGCAGTTTTTCCCGTGCCAGCGAGCGTTCGGCGGCGGAGAGGAACTTGTCCTCGAAGGCCTTCAGTTCCGGCGTCAGGTAGCGTTCGACGTTCTTCAGGGTCTGGCGCCGGTGGTAGTCGGCCGGCACCTTGTCGGCCTGGGCGCGGCTCACTTCGATGTAAAAACCGCTGACGCGGTTGTACTCCACCCGCAGGGTGCCGATGCCGGTGCGCTCGCGTTCGCGCGCCTCCATGTCGATGAGAAAACTGCCGCAGTCCGACTGCAGGGCGCGCAGCTCGTCCAGTTCCGCGTCGAAGCCGTCATTGATGACGCCGCCCTCGCGCAACACCGCGCCGGGTTCCGGCTTCAGGGCGCGCGCCAGGATGTCGAGCGGCGCCTCCGGGAAGACCAGGCGTTCGCACAGGGGGGCCAGCGCCGGGCCGGCGTCGGTCAGCGCGTCGCGCAGGGCGGGCAGGCGCAGGAGACTGTCGCGCAGGCCGGCGAGATCGCGCGGGCGGGCGCTTCTCAGGGCGATGCGGGCGGCGATGCGCTCCAGGTCGGCCATGCCCTTCAGCGTCGCGCGGCTGCCGCGCACGGCGGTGGGGGCGTCGATCAGCGCGGCGATGGTGGCCAGGCGTTGACGCAGGATGTCGCGGTCGCGCAGCGGGTGGTGCAGCCAGTGCCGCAGCAGCCGGCCACCCAGCGCCGTGAGGCAGCGGTCCAGTTCGGAAAGCAGGGGGGGCGCCGGCTCGCCGC
>CAZONS010000561.1:0-1782 GCA_964581195.1 uncultured Thiobacillus sp.
AGAAATACTCGCAACCCGCTGTCTTTGCAATATTTTATGAAATTCGGTACTAGCCTGCTTTGTCACTCTTACGTCACAACTGCGTGTGACATTCGAGGGAATATGAGAGAAATCAAAAGAAATCAGATGTAAAGCAACTGTCTGATTTTCATTCTATTATTTGGCGCCCCCGACACGAATCGAACGTGTGACCCTCCCCTTAGGAGGGGGATGCTCTATCCACTGAGCTACGGAGGCGTTATGGCGGGCGATTCTACCGCAGCCGGGACGGGCGGATGTCAGGCTTGTTGGCGGTCTTGATGCGGTTCTTTCCTTGAAGCCGTCGAGACTGGGGCCAATAATCCAGACATCGTCCTCCGTTATGCGAGTACACCATGAGCCACCTGACCAAGAAAGACCGTCTCGCCATTCGTGCCGCGCTGGAAGCGCAGCGCGATCATTTTTTGCATGGTCTGAAAACTGTGATGGAGGAGCGTGGCCTGACGCAGTTCAACGCTGTGCTGGGGCGGGCTTCCGGTGACAGCGCCGATGAGGCGCTGGCGGTGACGCTGGGCAATCTCGCCGCCGCGCGGATGGATCATGAGGAGCGCACCCTGCGGGCGCTGGAGGCGGCCGCCAGGCGTCTGGACGATGCTGATTTCGGTCAGTGCGAGGATTGCGGCAACAATATTCCGGCGGCGCGCCTGGTCGCCAATCCGGTCGCCACCCGTTGCGTGGCCTGCCAGGAGCGTTATGAACATACCCATGCGGGCCAGACGCACGGCTCTCTCTGACGCGCAAGCGCTGCGTCGCGGCGCGGGTTGATGGGATAATCGCGGCCCGCCGTCCTTTTCTGGCGTCGGCCATCGGGCCGGCGCATCCGCATGCCTCTCGCCATTCTCGACAAACTGGAACTCGCTTTCGGCCACTGGCCGCTCATGGATGGCGCCTCGCTGGTCATCGACAGGGGCGAGCGCATCGGCCTGATCGGTCGCAATGGCGCCGGCAAATCCAGCCTGTTGAAGGTGGTGGCGGGCGAGATCAAGCCGGATGCCGGCGAGATGTGGACCAAGCCCAGCCTGCACCTGGCTTTCGTGACGCAGGAGCCCACCTTCACCCCGGGACACTCCGTATTCGAGGCGGTGGCGGAGGGGGCGGGGCCGGCACACGGCCTGCTTGCCGCCTATCACGTCGCCGCGCACCAGGCGGCCAGCGGTGCCGCCGAGGATCTGGCGGAACTGGCGCGCCTGTCGCATGAGCTCGATGTGCACGACGTCTGGCGCCTGAACAGCCGGGTCGAGGAAACCATCGCCCGTTTCGACCTGGCCGCCGACGCGCCGGTGGAAACCCTGTCCGGCGGCAACAAGAAACGGGTCGCCCTGGCGCGCGCGCTGGTGTCCGAGCCGGAGCTGCTGCTGCTGGACGAGCCGACCAACCATCTCGATTTCAATGCCATCGAATGGCTGGAAAACATGCTGGCGGAGTTTTCCGGCGCCTTGCTGTTCGTTACCCATGACCGCGCTTTCCTCGACCGTGTCGCCAATCGCATCATCGAGCTGGATCGCGGGCAGTTGCGTCCCTATCAGGGCAACTTCACCGACTATCAGCGCAAGAAGGCGGAGCAACTGGAGGTGGAGGCGGCGCAGAACCGCAAGTTCGACAAGTTCTGGAAGCAGGAGGAGGTCTGGATCCGCAAGGGCATCGAGGCGCGCCGTACCCGTAACGAGGGGCGCGTGCGGCGCCTGGAGTCGTTGCGGCGGGAGCGCGCGGCGCGGCGGGAACGCCTGGGTCAGGTGGGTTTCG
>CAZONS010000562.1:0-1772 GCA_964581195.1 uncultured Thiobacillus sp.
AGGACGCGGCGGTGAAGAGCGGTCACTGGCCGCTGTTCCGCTTCGACCCGCGCCGCCTGGAAGCCGGCGACAACCCGTTCAAGCTGGATTCCGCCGCGCCGAGCAAGCCGATCCGCGAATTCATGGCCAGCGAGACACGCTTCGCCATGCTCGGGCGCAGCCACCCGGAAGCCGCCGAACGCTTCCTGGAAGAAGCCCAGAAGGAAGCCGACCGTCGCTACCAGGGCTACCTGGCGCTGGCACAGCTTGGCGAACCCAAGAAAGGAGAATGACCATGCCCGATCTCTCCACCGCCTACCTCGGTCTCGAACTCAAGAATCCGCTGGTCCCCTCCTCGACGCCCTTGTCAAACAACCTGGATCACGCCCTGCAACTCGAGGATGCCGGTGCCGCCGCGCTGGTGATGCACTCGCTGTTCGAGGAGGAATTGCAGGCCGAGGCGCGCATGGCCGACCGTTTCCTGCTGCATGGCGACATCGGCCATGGCGAGTCGGACGGCTTCCTGCCCGACCACGGGGGCTACCAGAGCCATCTCGACCGCTACCTGGAACATCTGGCGAAACTCAAGTCGCGCCTGGGCATTCCGGTCATCGCCAGCCTCAACGGCGTCTCGCGCTCCGGCTGGGTCGATCTCGGCCGCGAACTGCAGCAGGCTGGCGCCGATGCCCTGGAACTCAACGTCTATCACGTCGCCGCCGATTCGCATTGCACCGGAGAATCGGTGGAGGCGCGCTATGTCGACCTGCTCTCCGAACTGCGCGGCGCGGTAACCCTGCCGGTCACCATGAAGCTGTCGCCCTTCTTCTCCTCGCTGCCGCACCTGGTCAGACATCTTGAACTGGCCGGCGCCAGCGGCGTGTCGCTGTTCAACCGCTTCTACCAGCCGGACATCGACCTGGAGACGCTGAAGATGGTGGACAACCTGCACCTGTCCACCCCCGAGGAGGCCCTGCTGCGCATCCGCTGGATCGCCATCCTGCGCGGCCAGACCACGCTGACCCTGGCGGCGACCGGCGGTGTCCACGGCCATGAGGAAGCGATGAAGCTGCTGCTGGCCGGCGCCGATGTGGTGCACCTGGCCTCCTGCCTGCTCAAGCATGGCCCGCAACGGCTCGGGCAGATCCTCGCCGACATCGGGCAGTGGATGATCGAGCGCGAATACACTTCGGTCGCCCAGCTCAAGGGCAGCATGTGCCAGAAAAACCTGCCCGAGCCCAACGCCGTCGAGCGCGCCAGCTACCTGCGGGTGCTGGACAGCTACGGCCCGGCGCGTGGCGGCGGCCTGTAAGCCTCCGATGCAACACAGATTTCAACCGACGAGCTCACGAAAATGATCGAAAACCAGGAACGCTTCGACCGCGCCATCGCCCTGTTCGACGCCGCCAACGCCGAGGATCCCAACCAGGACGAAGGCCAGCCCAAGGAACTGCTCTACGCGCGGCGGATGACGGAGATGATCCACCGCTTCGCGCCGGATGCCTCGGAAGTGGCGCAACTGGCGGTGCGCGCGCAGCACATCAAACGCTGGACGGTGCCGCGCAATACCTATCCGATGACCCGGGACGGCTATCTCGCCTGGCGCACCGGCCTCTACAAGTACCACGCCGAGACCGCCGGCGAACTGATGCGCGAGGCCGGCTACGACGACGCCATGATCGACCAGGTCAAGAAAGCCGTGGGCAAGCGCGCGCTCAAGGTCAACCCGGACACGCAGCTCATGGAAGACGTCGCCGACCTGGTGTTCATCGAGTACTACATGCTGCCCTTCGCCG
>CAZONS010000563.1:0-1767 GCA_964581195.1 uncultured Thiobacillus sp.
ACCGTGGGCGAGGTCTACCGGCTGGTCGAGCACCAGGACCGCTCGCAGGCAAGCCATTCCCACTACTTCGCCTCCCTGGCAGAGGCATGGGCCAATCTGCCTGACGACCTGGCCGAGCGGTGGCCCACGGTCGAACATCTCCGCAAGTTCGCCCTCATCAAGGCGGGCTATGCCGATAGCCGGCAGATCGTCGCCTCTTCCAAGGCCGAAGCCCTACGTCTCGCCTCCTTCATTCGCCCGATGGACGAGTACGCCGTCGTCACCGTTGCCGAGGCTGTGGTGACGGTGTTCACGGCGCGGTCGCAGTCCAAGCGGGCGATGGGGGCGAAGGACTTTCAGGCCAGCAAACAAGCGGTCCTCGATTACGTCGCCGGCTTGATCGGCACCACCCTGGAAACCCTCACCCGCAACGCCGGACAGGCGGCATAGGAGAACGACAGATCATGGCAAAGTACAGAAAGAAATCCGTCATCGTAGAGGCGGTGCAATGGTTCAAGAACGGCGACCATCCGCTGGACTACAGCTTTGGGCCAAATGGTATTTCTCCCGAAGAGCGCAAGGCCAGGGGCGAGGAAGGCGATGTCGTCCACTACTATCGTTTCAGCGACGACGACACCGACAGCCACAGGGTATGTCCCTTCTGCCGGCACACCATGCACGAGCATGGCTATGTCTACACCCAGAAAGGCGGGGTTGTCTGCCCTGGAGACTGGATCGTTACCGATGTGAACGGCTGTCGACACCCGGTTAAGCCTGACGACTTCGCCGCCACCTACGAGCCGGTGGAGGACTGACCGATGGCCGGCTCCCTCAACCGCGTAATGCTCATCGGCAACCTCGGGCGCGATCCCGAGATCCGCCACGCTCAGAGCGGCGACAAGATCACCACCCTCAACCTCGCCACCTCGGAAACCTGGAAGGACAAGACCAGCGGCGAGCGCAAGGAAAAGACCGAATGGCACCGGGTCGTCATCTTCAACGACCGCATCGCCGATGTTGCCGAGCGGTACTTGAAGAAGGGCTCCAAGGTCTACGTCGAAGGTGCCTTGCAGACTCGTAAGTGGACCGACCAGGGCGGGGCCGAGCGGCACACCACCGAGGTCGTCATCAGCAAGTTCAAGGGCGAACTGACGATCCTTGACGGGCGCAGCGATGGTGACAGCCAGCCGCCGTCCGGTGGCGGGGGAGGATGGGAGCCGCCGGCAAATCTCGACGACGAGATCCCGTTCTAGGGGGCGGCCATGAGCATCGACCTGGAAGAGTTGGAGCAGCTGGAGCAAGCGGCAACGCCGGGGCCGTGGCACTACCGGCGCGACGGCGGGGATGACATCCTGGAATATCTCGACGAGGACGGCGAGCCGATTCACCGGCTTATTGACGCCGGGCAATTGTCCGAAGCAGACGCGCGTTTCATCGCCGCCATGCGCAACGCCCTTCCCACCCTGATCGCAGCGGCGCGGGAAGCGGAGAGGTTGCGGGAGGCGCTAGCGACCGAGCACCGAGAACACCGCGATACTCTGCAAGAGGCGCTAAGGTTGGTTTCTTGCGCCAAAGGAATCCAGGCACGCGCCGAAACAGCCGAAGCCCGCATCAAGGTGCTGGAAGAGGCGCTGCGAGGCGTGGTGCGGGTAGCCGATCGGCAGACAGTCGAGTTCGAAGCCGCCCGCGCCGCCCTCTCCCCAGAGCCGCAGAGCGAGCGCGTAACCGACGCAGAGCGCCTGGACCGGGCGAAGGCGAAGGCTGCCTGTCAATGTTGCGGCGGCAGCG
>CAZONS010000564.1:0-1756 GCA_964581195.1 uncultured Thiobacillus sp.
GTGCCAAGGCCACATGCCTTCACCGGGTGGAGGCAGCGGCTCCTTCTGGGGGATGAATACCGCCGCCGGCATGTCCGGGTGGCGCAGGATGTTGTGCTGAGCCCCCAGCAGTTCCTCCTGGCTGAAGCCGCTGATACGCGAAAAGTCGTCGTTGACGTGGGTGATGATGCCTTCGAGGTCGGAGGTGGAGACGATGGTCTCGCCATCCCGCATGACCCGTTCAATGCCGGTGACAGGCATGTTGACGCGCATGGTGCTTCCCTTTGTGCTGGCGGACATCGCCGCGAATGATGCGCCCATTACGGCATGGCCCGGGAATACTTTAGCCGCCGTGATCCACCCACGCGCGGCCGATATCGGCCAGGACGGCGTCGCCAGACTTGAACCCTCCGCCTGGAACCATGTACCTTGCCGGCATGACCAAACGACTCAGGCTACGAACCTCGCTCTGCGCCCTGTGCTGCGCTATCTCCCTGATGGCGCACGGCGAAGATCTTCCCATGGCCACGCCCCCCCTCGAAGTCCCCGATTTCGCCGTCTGGCTCGATCAGTTCAAGCAGGAGGCCAGGGCGCGCGGCATCTCCCAGGCGACCCTGGACGCGGCGCTGGGTGAAGCCCTGCCGCTGGAGCAGGTATTGGCGCTCGACCAACGCCAGCCGGAGTTCGTCAGCACCTTTCTGAACTATCTGGACAAGCGCGTCAGCCCGTTGCGGCTGGAGCAGGGTCAGGCGGCGCTGATCGAGCGCAAGACCCTGCTCGACGAGGTGCAGGCGCGCCATGGCGTGCCCGCCAATGTCCTGGTCGCGTTCTGGGGGCTGGAAACCAACTATGGCGGCTATCTGGGCAATTTTCCGGTGCCGCTGGCGTTGGCCACCCTGGCCTTCGACCCCCGCCGCGGCGGCTTCTTCCGCTCGGAACTGCTGCAAGCGCTGCGCATCATCGAGGCCGGCCACATCGCCGCGGCCGACATGAAGGGTTCCTGGGCGGGCGCGATGGGCCAGGTGCAGTTCATGCCCTCCACCTTTCTGCGTTATGCCGTGGACGGTGACGGCGATGGCCGCAAGGATTTGTGGACGTCCCTCCCGGACGCCTTCCATTCCGCCGCCCATTTCCTGCGCGAACTCGGCTGGCAGCCGGGGCAGTTGTGGGGGCGGGAGGTGCGCTTGCCGGCGGATTTCGACTGGGAATCCGCCCGCCTGAACCTGAAGAAACCGGTCAGCGCCTGGGCGGCTCTGGGGGTGACCCAGGCGGATGGCGCGCCTCTGCCTGATTCCGAGATGTCGGGCGCCATCGTCCTGCCGCAGGGGCATGCCGGCCCGGCCTTCCTGGTCTACCGCAATTTCGAGGTGATGATGGCCTGGAACCGGTCGATCAACTATGCCCTGGCCGTGGGCCATCTGTCCGATCGCCTCGTCGGCCTGCCGCCGCTCCAGGGCGGGCGCGACGCCGACAATCGCACCCTGAGTCGGGATGATGTCGTGGAAATGCAGACCCTGTTGGCCGCCCGGGGCTTCGATGTCGGCGAGGCGGATGGCGTTCCGGGCGCCAGGACGCGGCTGGCGATCCGCCACTGGCAGAAGGCCGCGGGCGTGCCGGTCGATGGCTATGCGTCAGTGGCCTTGCTGGAGCGGTTGCGCGCGCGCTGATCCGGCCGCGGTGCCGCTCAGAACTCTTCCCATTCGTCACCCGTGTCCGCCCCCCCCGCATGGGCGGGCAGGGTCATCGCCTTCACCGGTCCGGGCATGCGCCTGGGCGC
>CAZONS010000565.1:0-1747 GCA_964581195.1 uncultured Thiobacillus sp.
CTGCGTGCGTGCGATCTCGGCGTCGATCTCGCGCGTTTCCAGGGCGGTTTTGGCGGCGTAGTAGTCCGCCAGCGAGATCAGCCGCCCGTCGAGCGCCTCGTCCAGGCTGCGCGACTGCCGGTCCAGCACGTCCTTGAGCAACTTGAGCTCGGCATCGGCCTGTGCCTTGGCCAGTGCCAGTCGTGCCGCGCCGTTGTCCGCGGTGGCCCGTCCTGGTGTGCGCAGACGATCGATCAGACTGGGGTCCGCAACGATCGCCGGTGCCCGCACCTCGACCGGCTTCGGGTCGAAGAGGCTGTCGCGGAATTCGGCGAGTTCGTCCAGCCGCTGGACCAGACTGCCCTTGAGTTCCGTGATGATGGCTTTCGCGCCGGACACATTGCCGGACAAGGCTTCGACGGCGGCTGCCATGCCTGCCCCGATGGCTTCACCCAGCGCCACGAATGCCTTGCCTACGGTGGCGGCACCCAGCGCCAGGGTTTTGAGCACCAGCACCACGCCGTCCAGGATGGCGCGCAGCGAGCCACCTTGTTTCGCCGACTCCACCATCCCGTTGGCCATGTCGTTCATGGCCGGCAGGAATGCTTCGATCACTCGGTTGCCGATGCTGGTGATCGCCAGCCGCACCTTGGCGAGCGAGTCGTTGAACACCTCGGCCTGTGCAGCGGTGTCGCCACCAATCTGCACGCCCAGTGCTTGCAACTCCGTCGTCAGCGCCTCGACGCCATCACGCCCCTGGTTGAGGAACGGGATGAGGTCGGCGCCCGATTTGCCGAAGAGATCCACCGCGAGCGCGGTCTTCTGGGCACCATCGGGCATTGCCTTGAAGCGGTCGGTCAGGTCGAGCAGGACCTGATCCGTCGCGCGCAACGTTCCGTCCTGGTTCTGAATGGAGACGCCGACCGCAGCGAATCCTCGCGCTGCCTCGTCCGATCCGGTGGCCGCATCCAGCATGCGGGTGGCGAGCTTGCGCAAGCCACCTTCGAACTTTTCTCCCGAGACGCCGGCGAGATCCGCGACTGGGATCAGGGTGGAAAGCGACTCGACAGTGATCCCGACCCGCTGCGACAGCTTGGACAGCGAGTCCGCCGAGTCGAGCGAGGCCTTGACCATCGCGCCGAGACCGGCCGCCGATACGGCAAGGCCGAGCGTGCCGAGCAATCCATTGATGGATCGCGCCGCGTTGCCCAGGTCACCCAGATTGCGCTTGATGGAATCAAAGGCGCCACGGGTCTGGTCGACGGCAGTGATCAGCAGTTGTGCGCGGTTGTTGGCCATCAGGATTTCGCCAGTTCTTTCTGAATTGCGCCTGCCAAACGCGGCAGGGACCGCTGGACAGCGCCGGTCAGGTCCAGCCGCCGCTTGAGCGAGACGGACCTGACCAGCACGGCGATCGGGATCTCCTGGCCGCGTTTGATCTGTTTGGCGCCAGTGCGAGCGCGCTCGGCCCGCTTGAAGCGGGTGAGTTGGGAGGCGTTCTCGCGAATGTTCTCGGCCATCAAGATGACCTTGCCGTTCTTCTCGACGAAGAACGCGTTGCCTGATCGCAGCAGACCATCGATGACGGCCTTGAAGCGCTTCGGTCCGATTCGCCCCGGAAGCAAGGGAATCAGCAGATTGCCGGAGACCGTTCCGCCTTTTTCGTGCAAACCCAGCCAGGGGATCTTGCTGCCCACCAGCAAGGCCGGCAGGCGATCGGTCTTCTTGTCCAGCACCTTGGCCTGCATCGAGGAGACGAAGCTGTTGC
>CAZONS010000566.1:0-1746 GCA_964581195.1 uncultured Thiobacillus sp.
TCGCCCCACGCGAGGTCTGACGGGTTCGGGGCGATGTCAGCGCGCCATACCCGCCGCCTTCCCGGGCCACCGGGGCGGGGCTGATGTTCCGAGTACGGATCGGTCTCCCCGTTGCCCTCGTCTTGTCGCTGGCCCTGCACGCCAGCTTGCTGCCGTCATGGTGGCGCAAGGCGCTGCCACCGGCACCCGAGGCGCCGATTCAGGCTCGCCTTGAGATCAAACCCGAGCCGGCCGCGAAACCACCCAAACCGCCGCGGGAAGCGCCTGCGATGCCGGCCAAGCCACACCTCACACCCGACATTCCGCCCCCCGCGCGGCCGGAGAAAGCCCTGGCATCCTTGCCGGCGCCGCCGCCGCCAACCGCGGAGGAATGGCAACTGGCTTCGCGCTACGCACCGAGAAACGGCAAGCGTTATCGCCATGCCTGGGGGCAACAGGTACGCAGCATGATGGGCACGGCGGTGGAAGGCCCGGATCAGGGGCAGGTTCGATTCCACATCGAGATCGCGCCCGACGGCAGGATCGCCCAGGTGGAAGAACTTTGGTCGACCTCGGAAGTGGCTTCAAAGCGCGCCATGAAGGCGATCCGGAGCCTGCCGCCGCTGCCGCCCACGCCGACGGGCAAACCGCTGATCTTCGAGCAGACCATTTCCTTCCTGCCCCACGAAACGGGCTGGCCGCCCAGCTACCAGCTGGACTGCCTGCCGGAGCCCGAGCCGTTCAGGAGCCCGTTCGCGTGGGACGGTTCTTCCCCACCCACCGCGGCGACACGTGAACATCGCCCGCCGCCGCCCGAGGGGTGTCCGCCAGATTCCACGGCGGCCACCATCGAGGAGGAGGAGCAGTCGATGCAACGCCAGATGGATCAATGGCGCTGGGCGCGTTGAAGGGAATCGATGGATACCGCGCGGATTCCGACCCGACACGCCGCCGAGGAGCGCGTTCCCCTGGCGGGCCAGGACGGTTACTGCGCCACGTCCTGCTCGGAGGCAGTCACGCGGGCCACGAGCTCCTTGTCCACCCGGTTCCTGTCCATGTCCACGATCTCGAAGCGGAAGCCGCCCCACTCGAAATACTCGGCTACGGCGGGAATGCGTCCGAGCATGTTCATGAAGAATCCGCCCAGGGTGTTGTAGGCGTTCTCTTCCTCGCCGGGCAGTTCCCCGACGATGGCGGTCAGGACATCGGTCAGCGTGACCAGGCCCTCCAGTTCGCCGTATTCGTCGACGATCAGCGCGAACTGCATGCGCGCCATGCGGAAGTTGGCCAGCAACTGGGTGGTGGTCACGCTCTCCGGCACGTAGAGTGGCGGCCGCAAAGACGCCTCGATGTCCAGGGGCGCGCCTTCCCGCGCGGATTTGAGCAGGTCGGAAGTGCGCAGTATCCCGACGATGTGCTCCAGGCCGTCGCGGCAGACCACGACGCGCTCGTAGGGGCTGTCGGCGAGCAGCCGGCGGATGTCGGCTTCCGGGTCGGCGAGGTCGATCAGATAGATGTCGCTGCGGTGGGTCATGATCGAGACGATGCGCTACTCGTCCAGGCGCAGCACGTTGGAGACGAGTTTCTGCTCACTCTCGTGGAACACGCCCGCCTCGGCACCCTGTTCCATCAGCACGTTGATCTCGTCGTCGGTCACCGGCGGTTCCTCCTTGCGCCGCGCGCCCATCAGGCGCAACAGCAGGCTGGAGGAAGAGGACAGCAGCCAGACCAGGGGCCGGGCGTAGCGAGACAGCGCATCCATGGGGC
>CAZONS010000567.1:0-1744 GCA_964581195.1 uncultured Thiobacillus sp.
GCCTGCACCGCCGCTTCCACCACGGTGACGCCCTGGTCGCCCTCGATGCGGGCGCGGTCGGCCACTTCCTTGAGGGCGGTGGCCTTTTCCAGGTTCTGCTGCGAGGTCGCCTTGATCTGCTCCAGCGTGGCGGTGGTCTCGTTGACCGAGGCGGCCTGCTGCGCGGCGCCGCTGGACTGGGCGCCGATGGCGGCGCGCACCTGTTCGACGCTGACCAGCATGGCGTTGCTGGATTCCGCGACCTCGCTGGTCATTTCCGCGAGGCGGTCGGTCATTTTGTTCAGGTTGTCGCCGAGGCGGGAGAGATCGTCGTCGTTGTGCAGCGTGGCGGCCGTCTCCACCCGCCCGGTCAGGTCGCCGTCGGCGACGCGATCGATCAGCGCGTTGTAGGCGGCCAGGCGCAGTTCCAGCTCCTCCTTGGACAGGCTGACCACCCTGAGTTCGTCGCTGAGGCTGTGGATGTAAGTGTCTATGGCGAGCTGGGCATCCAGCGACAGCACCTTGTTCAGGGCCATGACGGCGCGCAGAGCGCGGTCGCGCTGCCAGCGGAAGTGGCGGAAGATGATGGGCGCGAGCAACTGCATGTAGATCGAGTAGCTGCCCAGATACCAGCGCGGCGTGAGACCGATCTTGTGGTGGATCACCCCCACGCGCAGGCGCCGTTCGAAGTATTCCGGCCCGATGTCGCCCTTGAACAATTCCAGCAGATAGGCGCGCTGTGTGCGCTTGAGCCGCTCCACATTGGAACCGACGCCCCGGATCAGTTGTTCCAGCTCGGGGTAATGCTGGACGTTGTCATAAAACCCGTCGACGACGGCGTCGGCATGGCGCTCGATCATTGGCGCCAGTTCCGACAGCAGGGCCAGGTCCGCCTCGTCCAGTCCGATGAAGGCCTTGTGCTGTGCCTGTTGCTCCGGTCCCATGTCCATGAGTTCGGTCAGGTTGGCGCGGGCGGCCTCCTGCAGGAATGCTTCGATCATTCAACTATCCTTTCCATTTGCGCGTTCGGTTGGCGCGGCGCCGGTTCGCGGGCGCCGGCGGGCAATAGTCTGAATCCGGATGGCCGCCATCACCGCCTGTCCCGCCACTCCATGGCATCGCCGCTGATGTTGTGGAAGAGATCGGCGTCGCGTCCGCGCACGGCATTGGCGGGAATCTCCAGACGCGCGGGGTCGTGTTCCAGAATGTCCAGGAAGATGGCGATGATCTCCGGGTCCCAGAAGCCACGCGCCGTCTCCTCGCGCAGGATGCGAATGACTTCGGGGCGGGACAGGGCCGGTTTGTAGGGGCGCTCGCTGGAGAGGGCGTCGTAGACGTCCACCACCTGGAAGATGCGCGCCAGCAGCGGGATGTCCTTGCCGGCCAGGCCGGAGGGGTAGCCGCCGCCATTCCATTTCTCGTGATGGTAACGAATGATGTCGACGGTGCGTCGCATGGTGCGCAGGGCGCTGCACAGATAGGCGCCGGTGGTCGGATGCTGGCGCATGATCGCCCATTCGGCTTCCTCCAGCTTGCCCTTCTTGAGCAGGACCGCGTCGGGGATGGCGACCTTGCCGATGTCGTGCAGGATGCCGCCGCGACGCAGCGCCTCGAGATCGTCGAAGGGCAGGCCGAGCGCCTCGCCGAGCACCACCGAGAGATGCGAGAGGCGGTCGCAGTGGTCGCCGGTGGTGCCGTCCTTGGCCTCGACGACGCGGGCCAGGGCGAACAGCACCGATTCGGTGTCGTCCAGACGGTCGGTCAG
>CAZONS010000568.1:0-1733 GCA_964581195.1 uncultured Thiobacillus sp.
TCGTCCTGCCGCACGTCCCGCCGTGCGGCGGAACACCACGCTCCGGTCGCCACGCTCCGGTCGCCACGCGGTCCACTCGGCGCGATCGTCCCGCCGCCGCACGTCCCGCCGCGCGGCATCCGTTCGCACCGCTGCACCGATGTCTCGCACCTCATCTCTCCGCGCCCCCGGTGCTCTTCGTCTCTCCCGCTCCATTTCCCCCTTTCTTGGCCGATTCCCCCCGCGGGCGATATCCTCCCGGGTCGGTGCGGCGGTGGCGTCGTCAGGTGCCTCCCGGCGCGCGCCTGAATATCCGTCCACCTGCAGCCGAAACGCACGGGCATAGCGTGGGAACTCGATGAAAAAGACCTTCGTCCTCGACACCAACGTCCTGCTTCACGATCCTGAGAGTCTCTTCCGCTTCAGCGACAACGACGTGGTCATTCCGATCACGGTCATTGAAGAGATCGATCGCTTCAAGAAAGAGCTCACCGAAGTCGGCCGCAATGCGCGCGCCATCTCGCGCTATCTGGACAAGCTGCGCGAAGAGGGTCAGCTCACGGAGGGCGTGCCGACGAAGGATGGCGGCACGATCCGCATCCACCTGGGCATGGAGCGTCCGCCGAACTTCCCGCTGATCGGCATCGCGGACTCTCCCGACATGCGCATTCTCTCGATTGCGTGGGATCTGACGCGCCAGAAGGATGGCGCGGTGCACTTCTTGACGAAGGACACGAACCTGCGCATCAAGGCCGACGTGATCGGGGTGAAGGCCGAGGACTATCAGGAGAGCGGCCTTCGCGCCTCGATCGCGGACGGCGAGTCGTCGTGGGTTGAGAGACTTGTCGACGTGACCGAAGTCCAGGCCCGGGGGCAGGATCTCGGACAGGAAGGCACGGCCGACCACGGTCGAGACGCGCTTGACCTTCTCCACCACCTGGCCGGCCTCGTCATAGTTGCGCTCGCGCAAGCGCACGGTGACGCGGGCGTTGATGTCGACCAAACCGGACTGCCAGGCGCGGCGCAGCTCATCGGTATCGGAGAACAGCATGCCCTCCCCACGCGCGTTGATCCGCTCGCGGCTCATGTAATAGAGACCCAGCACGATATCCTGCGACGGCACGATGATCGGGTCGCCGTTGGCGGGGGACAGCACGTTGTTGGAGGCCAGCATCAGGGTGCGGGCTTCCATCTGCGCTTCCAGGGAAAGCGGCACGTGGACGGCCATCTGGTCGCCGTCGAAGTCGGCGTTGAACGCGGTACAGACCAGCGGATGCAGTTGGATCGCCTTGCCTTCGATCAGCACCGGCTCGAACGCCTGGATGCCGAGACGGTGCAGGGTCGGCGCCCGGTTCAGCATGACCGGGTGTTCGCGGATGACGTCTTCCAGGATGTCCCAGACCACCGGTTCCTCATCCTCGACCATGCGCTTGGCGGCCTTGATGGTGGTGGCCAGGCCCATGACTTCCAGGCGGTGGAAGATGAAGGGCTTGAACAGTTCCAGCGCCATCAGCTTGGGCAGGCCGCACTGATGCAGCTTGAGGGTGGGGCCGACGACGATGACGGAACGGCCGGAGTAGTCGACGCGCTTGCCCAGCAGGTTCTGGCGGAAGCGGCCGCCCTTGCCCTTGATCATGTCGGCCAGGGACTTCAGCGGACGCTTGTTGGCGCCGGTCATGGCCTTGCCGCGTCGACCGTTGTCGAGCAGCGAATCGACAGATTCCTGCAGCATCCGCTTCTCGTTGCGGACGATG
>CAZONS010000569.1:0-1728 GCA_964581195.1 uncultured Thiobacillus sp.
CCCGCCGACAGACTTACCGCGATCGATGCCCTGGACGTGAACTTCGACACGGCCGAACTGCCGCGCATCCTCTACATCGACCACTACGGCAACGCCTGGAGCGGTATTCGCGGCGAACTGGCGGCGGCCGGCTCGGAAATCGAGGTGAAAGGCCATGTCCTGCCCTGGCGGCGGGTATTCATGGAGGCGGGCAAGGGCGAGGCCTTCTGGCATGTGAACAGTTCCGGCCTGATCGAGATCGCGGTGAACCGGGGGAGCGCCGCCGATAAGCTGGGTCTGAAGGTGGGAGATGTGGTTCGGTTGGCGGGGGCGACGGAAGGCCGGGTGCATTGACCCCGTAGCGCCGGCATCCCTGCCGGCGCTACAGGATCAGGATCGCGCGGAAATCGTTGGCGTTGGTGCGGGTGGGGCCGGTGACCAGGAGGTCGCCGAGGGCGGCGAAATAGGCGTGGGCGTCGTTGTTCGCTAGGTATGCGCGGGCATCGAGACCCATGCCGGCGGCGCGGGCCAGGGTGTCCGGCGTGATCAGGGCGCCGGCGTTGTCTTCCGTGCCGTCGAGGCCGTCGCTGTCGGCGGCCAGGGCGTGGACCCCGGGCAGGCCGTCGAGCGCCAGCGCCAATGCCAGCAGGAATTCCGTATTGCGACCGCCACGTCCACGGCCACGCACGGTGACGCTGGTCTCGCCGCCCGAGAGCAGTACCAGGGGCGGCGCCCAGGGGCTGTGGTGCTGTTTGATCTCGCGCGCCAGGGCGGCGAATACCTGGGCCACTTCGCGCGCCTCGCCGCTGTGGGTGTCACCGAGGATGATCGGGCGGATGCCCGCTTCCGCGAGATGGATCGCCGCGCCTTCCAGCAGGGTGTGGCCGTTGCCGATGACGCGGGTCGTCACCCGTTCGAAGCAGGCGTCGCCCGGTTTCGGTGTATCCGCGATCTCGCCGGCGGCGCCGCGTCGCAGATGCTTTTCCACCGCTTCCGGCGCGGCGACCCGCCAGCGTTCCAGCACGGCGAGGGCGTCGGCATGGGTCGTGGGGTCGGGCGCGAACGGACCGGAGGCGATCACCGCCGGGTCGTCGCCGGCCACGTCGGAAAGCAGCAGGGCGGTGACCGGTGCCCCGCAGGCCGCCGCCAGCTGGCCGCCGAGCGTGGCGGAGAGGTGCTTGCGCACACAGTTGATCTCGGCGATGGGGGCGCCGCTGGCGAGCAGGTCGGCGGCGACCGCGCGCAGGTCGTCCAGCGTCGGGGCGTCCTGGAAAACAGCCGGCTGGAAGCCGGCGCTACAAAGGCTCAACAGACTCGACCCACCCCCCGACAGCAACGCGATGACCTGATCCTCCGGCCCGGCCGAGCGCACCAACGCCAGCACCCGTTCCGCCGCCTTCAGGCCGGCGGCGTCGGGCAGCGGGTGGCCGGCCTCGACCACCTCGATGCGGACCGTCGGGGCGCCGTGGCCGTGGCGGGTGAGCGCGAGCCCCTCCAGGGAGGCGGCCAGCGGCCAGTGCGCTTCCAGGCAGGCGGCCATGTCGGCCGCCGCCTTGCCGGCGGCGATGACGATGTTGCGGCCACGTACCGGTGGCGGCAGATGCGGCGGCAGCAGCGCCTCGGCGCGCACGGCATCGACGCCGGCCAGGAAGGCGCCGGTCAGCAGGTCACGCGGCGACATGCGGTTTCCTCATGAATACCCGGTAGAGCAGGGGAATGACGAACAGGGTCAGCACGGTGGAGATGGTC
>CAZONS010000570.1:0-1725 GCA_964581195.1 uncultured Thiobacillus sp.
AGCACCAGTCGAGGTCGATGTTGTCGATGAAGAGCGCCTCGTCGAAGGGGCCGATCGCGGCATGGGCCTCGACGGTGAACAGCATGCCCGAGGAAATCAGGAAGTCGGCGGCGAGTGGCATCCCGGCATCCTCGGCGCAGCGGCTGCGCGCGACCCGGAAGGGCAGGAAGCGCACGAAGGCGGAGGCATGTCCATCCCGTTCATCCACCTGGCAGGGCCCCACGGCGCCTACCGTCCGGCCTTGCCGCAGCAGGTCGTCGAGGGCTTCCGCGAGCCGCGCCACCATGTCGGGCGCGGGAACGCTGTCCTGGTCGAAGAGGATGCAGCGGCGGCAGCCCCGCGCCAGGGCCCAGGCGACGCCGACGTTCTGCGCCGCGGCCACGCCGCGGTTGTCGCCCAGGGGCAGGAAGTCGCAGCCGTGAGCGTGGCAGGCCGCCGTTAGCGCCCCGGCGTCGTCCGATCCGTTGTCCACCACCACGAGCCTGCCGACCTGGGGCCGGCAGGCGGCCAGCAAGCCGTTGAGGCGGGAAAGCTCGGGCTGGTAGGCGACGACGATGGCGCAGACGTCCTGGTTCATCGCGCCGGATCGGTGCCGCCGACCGTGTCGAGGATGCGGCGCGCCCGATGGGCGTAGCAATGCTCCGCCAGCGCGCGCCGCTGGGCCGCGGCGCCGATGGCGGCCGCCCGCTCCGGCGCGTCCAGCAGCTCGGTCAGGCGCTGCTCGAATTCGCGCACGGAATCGAAGAGGACGATTTCCCGGTCCGGCTCGAAGTAGTCGGCGATTTCCAGCCCTTCGACGAAGAACATCTGCGCCGCGCCGGCCATGGCGGCCTCGAAGGTGCGTGGGCCGGGCGTGCTCGGACAAAGCTGGTAACGGCGGTTGGCGAGGTCGAGGTCGCGGCCCATGTTGAGGGTGACGCGCGCGCCGGCATAGTGATCGGCGAGTTCGGCGTTGCCCAGGCGGCGATTCTCGGCGAAGGGCAGGCGCTCGACCGGCCAGCCGTCGCCGAGGAAGCGGGTGCGATGGCGCGCGAGCACGCGGGCCAGGTCCGCGGCCAGCCGCTTGCGGTTTTCGAAGGCCACGCCGCAAAAAAACACGTCCATGGACTTGTCGGTGCGGACGGGGCGCCAGTGCGCCGTCCGGCTCGCCGCCATCGGCAGGTGGGCGGCGCGCGGGTGCTCGTAATGGAGCGCGGCCCACCTGTCGTTGCTGAAGACGAAGTCGGCGACGTCGAGTACCTTGTAGCGGAAGTCGAATTCGTAAGGATCGTCGTGCAGCCAGAAGGCCAGCGTCGCTCCGGCGCGGTCGCAGGCGTGGCGCAACTGGGCGAAGCCCGAGGCGTCGGGCATGCAGGAACCGAAGCAGACCACCAGCTCCGGCCCGTCGCGGGCGATGGCGGCCGGAGCGAGATGCAGCGGGAGGTTGCCAACGGCGGCGGGACCGAGAATCTCGCCGAAGCCCGCGGCGACGTAGCCGCGCATCGCGGCATTGCGGTTGGCGTGATCCGGCGAGGCGCTGGAAATCAGCACGCGACTTATCGGCCGGGCAGCCATTTTCTCTTTCTCAATTCATGGACGGCGCGGCGCGTCATCGAGCCGACGCCGTGGGTGCGCGCATGCTGGTAGCTTTTACGCAGCAGGAAGCCGAAGGTGATGCGCGGTCCCGCCGATCCGGGCAGGGGAGCGGGCCGCTGGCCTGCGGACTGCAGCCACGCCCGGTCGTTG
>CAZONS010000571.1:0-1710 GCA_964581195.1 uncultured Thiobacillus sp.
ACGAAACCATCGCCGCCATCGCCGCCGAGGGCGTGACCATCCTGCTGGTCGAGCAGAACGCCCACCTCGCCCTCAAGGTCAGCCATCGCGCCTACGTCATGGAAAGCGGCGCCATCACCCTGTCCGGCCCTTCCTCGGAACTGGCGAACGACCCGCTGGTGCGCGCCGCCTATCTGGGCGAATAGCGCCGCGTAGGGTTCCGGTCCCGGCCGGTTTCGCCGCACCGCAGCAACAGTTAGAATCAGTCTCATCCGGTGCCTCGGATGGTGGCCAGGTGTAACGCCGTGTCGCCGGGGAAGCAGGCCGGCCGGAAAATTCCGTCAATCCAATCGCAATGAGGTAAAGCAACATGGCTGTTCTAGTTGGCAAGCAAGCCCCCGATTTCACCGCCGTCGCCGTCATGGGCGACAACAGTTTCGACGAAAGCTTCACCCTGTCGGCCCAGATCAAGGACAAGTACGCGGTCATCTTCTTCTACCCGCTCGACTTCACCTTCGTCTGCCCGTCCGAACTGATCGCCTTCGACCATCGCCTGAATGAGTTCAAGGCGCGTGGCGTGGAAGTGATCGGCGTCTCCATCGACTCCCAGTTCACCCACCTGGCCTGGAAGAACACCCCCGTCAACAACGGCGGCATCGGCCAGGTCCAGTACCCGCTGGTCGCCGACATCAAGCACGAGATCTGTCAGGCCTATGACGTCGAGCACGCCGCCGGCGTCGCCTTCCGCGGCTCCTTCCTGATCGACAAGGCGGGCGTGGTGCGCCACCAGGTCGTCAACGACCTGCCCCTGGGCCGCAACATCGACGAAATGCTGCGCGTCATCGACGCCCTGCAGTTCACCGAAGAGCATGGCGAGGTCTGCCCCGCCGGCTGGAAGAAGGGCGACGAAGGCATGAAGGCCAGCACCGCGGGTGTGGCCGAATACCTGGCCAAGCACGCCGGCGAGCTGTAATTCCCGGTATTCAGCCGGGTCAGAAAAGGGGGCTTCGGCCCCCTTTCCATTTGGGCCGATGGAAAGGGCTGCTCGGGGCGCGGGCTACAATCAGCCTGCCGCATCACTCCATGCCTTCATCATGCTCGCCCTCTGGATATTGATTCTGCTCATCGTCCTCTCCGGCTTCTTCGCCCTGGCCGAAATGGCCCTGGCGTCGGCGCGCCGGGCGCGGCTGGCGCAGATGGCGGAAGACGGCGACAGCGGCGCCGCCAGCGCCCTGGCGATCAAGGACCATCCCAGCCGCCTGCTCGCCGCCACCCAGACCGGCATCACCGCCGCCGCCCTGCTGATGGGCATCTTCGGCGAATCCGCGCTCTCCACCTCCCTCGAAGTGCTGGTGCGCGACGGCCTGCCGGCCGCGGCGGGGTGGGCCAACGGCATCGCCTTCACCGCCACCATCATCATCGTCACCGCCGCCTCCATCATCTTCGGCGAGATCGTGCCCAAGCGCATCGCCATCGGCCAGCCGGAGCGGGTGGCGGCCCTGTGCGCGCCGGCCATGAGCCTGTTCATCCGGCTGCTGTCGCCCGCCATCCGCTTCCTGTCCTGGTCCGCCGACCGCGTCCTCGGCCTGCTGCCGGTCCGCTCCGCGCCGGCCGTGGCCAGCGTCGAGGACATCCTCGCGTTCGTCGATGAAGGCGCGCGTTCGGGCGCGCTCAATCCCGAGGAAAGCCACATGATGGGCAACGTCCTGCGCCTGGAAGACCGCCGCCTGG
>CAZONS010000572.1:0-1710 GCA_964581195.1 uncultured Thiobacillus sp.
CTGCTTCACCTGTCTCTGCCGCTTCCATAGCCGGCAGTTGCAGGTCCTGTTCGGTGATCTCCTGGCCATTGCACAGGGTGAGTGCCCGTTCGAGGATGTTCTCCAGCTCACGCACGTTGCCTGGGAAGGGGTAGCGCTTGAGCGCGGCCATGGCCTCTTCCGCCAAGCGCGGTGGTTTCATGCCGAGGCCGGTGGCGAGCCGGGCGCAGAATTGCTCCGCGAGCAGCGGGATATCCTCGGGGCGTTCGCGCAGGCTCGGCATCGGCAACTCGATGACGTTGAGGCGATAGTAAAGGTCCTGGCGGAACCGGCCGCTGGCCACGAGCTCATGCAGGTTCTTGTGGGTGGCGGAGAGGATGCGGACGTCCACCTTGATTTCGGCCTGGGTGCCGACCGGACGGATGGATTTCTCCTGGATCGCGCGCAGCAATTTCACCTGCATCGCCAAGGGCAGGTCGCCGACCTCGTCGAGGAACAGCGTGCCACCGTTGGCGGCCTTGAACAGGCCCTCCTTGTCCTGCACCGCGCCGGTAAAGCTACCCTTCTTGTGCCCGAAAAACTCGCTTTCCATCAGGCTTTCCGGAATCGCGCCACAATTGACGGGAACGAACGGCTTATCGGCACGTGGGCCGAGCTCGTGGATAAGGCGCGCCGCGAGTTCCTTGCCTGTTCCCGATTCGCCGCTGATGTAGACCGGCGCCTGGCCGCGGGCGAGTTTCTCGATCGTGGTCCGTGCCCGGTCGATGGCAGGCGAGTGGCCCAGCATTTTGCGGCTGACGATCGAGGCCTCGGCGCGCGCGGGGGCGATGGCGGCGCCCGCCGGTCGCGGGACTTTCAGGGCCGAGCGCACGATGTTGCGCAGGTCGTTGAGATCGAGCGGCTTGGAGACGAAATCGAACGCGCCGGCCTTGAGCGCGGCGATGGCGGTTTCCATGTTGCCGAAAGCAGTGATAACCGCGACGGGGATTTGAGGGTACTTCCCCTGCATATGTTTAATGAGATCGATGCCATTGCCGTCCGGCAGGCGCATATCGGTGAGGCACAGATCGAAACGAAATTGCTCGAGGAGATGCCTGGCTTCCTCCAGGTTGGAGGCTGAGCGCGTTTCGAGGTTCATGCGTCCGAGCGTGAGTTCGAGCACTTCGCGGATATCGGGCTCGTCGTCAACGACGAGGATCTGATTTTTTGCGGCGCTCATGTTGCTCCGGCTTCAAGACAGTCTTCGGGGCGGGCAAAGATTACACGGAAACGGCTGCCGACCCTGCCTTCGCCGGGATAGTAGTCGAGCGTAGCGCCATTTCCTTCGCACAGCTCACGCGCAATATACAGGCCGAGCCCCGTACCCTTCGGCGTGGTGGTGAAAAACGGATCGAAAATGAAATCCGCGATCTCTGCCGCCACGCCCGTCCCCCAGTCGATGACATCGAGATACGGATGCTGATCGGCATTGAGGCCGGTATCCAGCTTGATGAGCGGGGTGCCGGTGAAAGGCGGGCTGTGGCGCAACGCATTCTGGCACAGGTTGCTCACGACCTGATGCAGTTGTTCCGGATCCATGCAAACCTCGATTCCGCCGCCGGAAGGGAGCGTAAAAGCAGCGTGCGGAATCTGGATCGTATCGGCGTACTGGCGGGCGAATTCCAGCAGCCAGGGGTTGAGCGCGAACCGGGCGGGATTCACGTGATCGCGCCGGCTAAGTTGGGTCACGTT
>CAZONS010000573.1:0-1710 GCA_964581195.1 uncultured Thiobacillus sp.
CGTCTGGCCGAGATCGGCACCGGCGGCAATCGCCATGCCGGCCGCGCCGGCCAGCAGCACGGCTGCGGCAGCATAAAGGAACTTGAGTCCCGAATTCATTGCTGGGCCTCCTTGATGATGGTTTCGGCCTCGGCATCAAACTCGCTATTGGCGCGACGCACGTAGATCCAGGTGAGGACAATGGTGAACACGATCACACCGACGCCCATGGGAATGCCGATCGACGTGACCATGCCCTGGCTGAGCTTGGTCGCCAGGAAGGGCTTGTCGAAGGCGATCAGCAGGATATAGCCGTAGTAGGCGATGATCATCAAAATGCTCATCACGATCGAGTACTTGTTGCGCTTGCTGACAAATTGCTGGAACTTCGGATTGGCCCGAATCCGCTCGTAGGTTTCTTGTGCCATCTGATCCCCTCTAAACGAGTTTGCGTAACGGCAAAATTGCCGCAGCGGGGACTCTATGCAAGCTCGACTTACCGTCCACTTACCGAGGCGTGCGTTTGTAAGTTTTGCGCAAGAATTCTCTCGAAAGCTGCAGAAGTTCCGGATTCAGGCGAACGGCAGGTCGACGCGGACACTCAGTCCGCCGCCGGGCGTATCGAGCAAGCTGATCTGGCCGTGATGCAGTTCGACAATCTCCCTGACGATAGCGAGCCCAAGCCCGCTGCCCGGAATGTCTGCGCCGGCGAGACGGCGGAAGCGCTCGAACACCTGTTCCCGCCCCTCTGGCGGAATGCCCGGGCCGTTATCGATCACCCACAGCGACGCCCGATCCAGCCCCATCCTCACTTCGACATCGACACGGCTGCCCGTGCCCGCATAGCGCAGGGCATTGTCGATCAGATTGCCCAGCAGGATGCGCAGCCCCTCTTCGTCGGCCGCGATCGCGCCGTCATCGCAATGCCCCAGGCCAAAATCGATGCCACGGGATTCCGCCAGGTGCGAAAACTCGATCACCAACTGGCGTGCCAGTTGTGCGGGCTGGCAGGGGTACAGTATCTGGGCAGGCATCGCGGCAGCATCGAAGCGGGCTAGCTGGAGCAACTGCTCGACGAGATGGGTGGCACGATCCACGCCGGCGCGCAGCGCCGCCAGCGCCAGTTGTCGGTCTGCCATGGTCGTGCTGGCGGCCATGACTTGTGCCTGCAACTTGATGGCTGTCAATGGCGTGCGCATTTCATGGGCGGCATCAGCGATAAAACTGCGTTGCTTGCTGAGCAAGCGGTCGAAGCGGGCGAGCAGATCATTGATCGAATCAACCAGTGGCGCAATCTCGACCGGGTACTCTTCCACAGGCAGGGACTGCAACTGGGCAGGGGCCTGGGCAAGAATCTGTCGGCGCAAGGCGTCGAGCGGCACCAGTGCTTCGCCGACCGCTCCCGACATCAGGACACCCAGCAACAGCACCAGCAACAATAATGGAATCCACAACCACAAGCGGACTTCCTTGAACATCAGACTCCGATTGGCAGCGGTGTTGGCGACCTGGACGATACGCTCGCCCTCCATGACAGTGAACACATGCCACTCCTCGCCCAGCCATTCGATCAGGTGGTGGCCAGTGGGCTGCAGGGGGAGTCTGATTTCAGGCCGGGTACTGAAGCGCAGGCTGCCATCCCGATTCCAGACCTGACTCAGATATTGGCCCGCCTGGTCGGCGACGGGACTGGGATCCACTTCGTGCTGAAGGATCGTGTAAGCGGCCTGA
>CAZONS010000574.1:0-1703 GCA_964581195.1 uncultured Thiobacillus sp.
AGCGGAAGCTGTAATAGAAGCTGGAGCCGCTGGCGGCGGCCTTGTCCTGGCAATAGGCGTGAGGGTCGGTCATCGTCATGGTGTCAGTGGTTTCCGCAGCCGCCACTGCCGCAACCGCCCGTCGCCACCTTGCGCTTCGCCGGGAAGGCGGCCTGCCAGAGCATCACGGCGCCGTCGCGCCAGTTCAGGGTGGGGCGTCGACTGAACACATCGCCCCGGGCGGCGTGCAGTTTCTCCAGAATGCGCGAACCGCCGAGGATGATCAGGCGCATCTCGAAACCGATGCGGCCGGGCAGGGCGCGACCCAGCGGCGCCCCGGCCTGCAGCATGCGGCGGGCGCGCTCGATCTGCGCGTTCATGAAAACCTGCCAGAGACCGTCGACCCGGCCCTCGGCGATCTGCCGTTCGCTGATGCCGTACTTCGTCATCTCGTCCTGGGGCAGGTAGACACGTCCCTTTTGCCAGTCCACCGCCACGTCCTGGAGAAAGTTGATCAGTTGCAGCGCCGAACAGATGCCGTCCGACCAGGCCTGGTGCTTCGCGTCGCGGTCGCCGTAGAGATGCAGGAGCAGGCGGCCGATGGGATTGGCGGAACGCTTGCAGTAGTCCATCACCTCGCCCAGGTGGGCGTAGCGGGTCTGGGTGACATCCTGCTCGAAGGCGGAGAGCAGGTCATGGAACAGGCCGTAGGGCAGGGCATGTTCGCGGATGTGCGGGGCGAGCGCCTGGAAGATCGGGTGCGCCACCGGCTCCCCGCGTTCCAGCGCGCGCAGGTGTTCGTGATACTCGGCCAGCCGCGCCAGTCGTTCCTCGGCGGGCGCGTCGCCCTCGTCGGCGAAATCGTCGGCGGTACGGGCGAAGGCGTAGATCGCCCGCACCGCCGGCCGCAGCCGGCGCGGCAGGATGACCGAGGCGACCGGGAAGTTCTCGTAGTGGCCGCTGTTGACCGCGTTGGCTTTCAAATGAACCGCCTCGTCACAGATCGCCGGTGGCCCCGGCCATCATGATTTCTTCCATCTTGTTGCGGATCTCGATGGCGCCCTTGGCCAGTTCCGGGGTCACGCCCATCTGGCTTTCGTAACCGGAGACCCAGTCCAGGTTCCAGTCCAGCATCATCACCCAGATGTCCTTGTTGGCGTCTTCCATGATGCCGATGCGGCAGGGCAGGAAGACCAGGAATTCGGGGCTGATCCGCAGCAGATCGCGGCCGACGGCGATGTCGCAGAAGCTGTGCACCTCGATGCGCGGCGCGCTCATGTCGCCCAGCACGGCCTGGAAATCCTTGTACATCAGGTTGTTGCCGACATATTTGAAGTTCAGCTTGTTGGCGCGCAGCTTCATGGATTCCACCACGTCGTCGAAGGAGACGCCGGGCTTGACCTTGACCTTGTGCGCGAACCAGTTCATCGCGTCCGGCATGGACATGCGGAACAGGTTGCTCATGATCGGCATCATCAGCTGCATCATCTGCCGCTTGGTCTGCTGCGGGATGCCCGGACGCATGGTGTAGGGCTGGGTCGGCTGCTGTTGCAGGGTGCCGACGAAGGGTAGCGGCATGCCATACAGCGGCAGGGTGCCCGCCAGACCACTCAGGTCGGGCAGCGACAGGGTGGGCAGACTGGGCAAGGTCGGAAACGGCAGCATCTGCAGATAGGGATTGGGCGCGCCCGCCATCGGCATGGGCGGGTAAGGCATGGCGGTTT
>CAZONS010000575.1:0-1703 GCA_964581195.1 uncultured Thiobacillus sp.
GGTCCGCCAGGCGAGCAATCAGTTGGTCAGGAGTGGGCAGTTGCGGCATGGTCGTGGGCGATGGGCTTGCTGAAGGCATGGTCGAAAAAGTCCTGCAGGATGTGTTGCGCGGCGACGCTGTCTTCCACCTGGCGGCGCGCGGCGGCCTTGACCCCGGCCTCGCGCAGGCGGGCGTCGGCCGCCACCGAGGTGAGACGCTCGTCGACCAGGGTGACGGGCAGATTGAAGCGGCCGTTGAGCTGATTGGCGAACCGCCGCGCGCGCCGGGTCAGGTCATGTTCCTCGCCGTCCAGCGACAGGGGCAGGCCGGCCACCAGCCGACTCGGGCGCCATTCCGCGATGAGCGCGGCGATGCGCGCGAAGCGCGGGTCGTTGGCTTCGCCGCGGATGACTTCCAGCGGATGCGCCATGCGGGTTTCCCAATCGCCCACCGCGACACCGATCTTGGTGGTGCCGAAATCAAAGGCCAGGACCGTTCCCCGTCGTTCCGGCATCAGGCGTGCCCGGCTTCTTCCGAAAGCATGGACAGGTCGATACCCAGAAGCTGCATCGCCGCGTTCAGGCGCGCGGCGGCGGGGTAGCCGAAGATCACCTGGGGGTCGGCCGGCACCGACAGCCAGGCGTTCTGCTTGATCTCCTCCTCCAACTGTCCCGGCCCCCAGCCGGCGTAGCCAAGGGTGACCAGGATCTCCCTCGGCCCTTCGTTGCGGGCGGTGGCTTCCAGGATGTCCTTGGAGGTGGTCAGGCCGACATGGTCGTTCACCGACAGTGTCGAGCCCCAGGCGCCCACCGGCCGGTGCAGCACGAAACCGCGCTCGACCTGGACCGGGCCGCCGTAATAGACCGGCTCCAGGCGCAGATGCTCGTTGGCCAGTTCCAGTCCGATCTGGCTGAACAGGCTCTCCAGGTTGAGCTCGATGGGGCGGTTCACCACCACGCCGAGCGCGCCCTGCTCACCGTGATCGCAGATATAGGTCAGCGTGCCGGTGAAATTGGGATCCAGCATCTTCGGCATGGCGATCAGGAAGTGGTCGGTGAAGTTGGCGTTTTCCATGAGTGGTATCCGATTAAGGATGCGGATTGTAACCCTGCCCGGCGATGCCCAGAATCCAGCCATGGACTCCGCCCTCATCTGGTTTCGCCGCGACCTGCGCCTCGTCGACAACGCCGCGCTGCATCACGCCCTCGGCGGCGCGCGGCGGCTGCATTGCGTCTTCGTGTTCGACACCGACATCCTCGACGCCCTCCCGGACCGGCGCGACCGCCGCGTCGAGTTCATCTGGCACAGCGTCGCGGAATTGCGCGCGGCGCTGGCATCCCGGGGGGGCCACCTGTGGGTGCTGCACGGTGGCGCGCGACGGCTGATCCCGGCCCTCGCCGCCCGCCTCGGGGTGGGCGCCGTATTCGCCGCGCGCGACCACGAGCCCTTCGCGCGCGCGCGGGATGCCGCCGTCGCGGCGGCCCTGCGGGAAGACGACCGCGAGCTGATCCTGGTGAAGGATCAGGTCATCTTCGAGACCGATGAGCTGCTCACCGCCGCCGGCCGCCCCTTCCATGTCTTCACGCCCTACAGGCGCGCCTGGCTGGCCCGGGTGGGTGAAGCCGACCTCGCGGCCCATCCGGTGGAGGCGCTGCTGGCGCGCCTGGCGCCAGCGGATCGGGTCGCGCCCATGCCGAGCCTGGAAGCCCTAGGCTTCGAGGCC
>CAZONS010000576.1:0-1698 GCA_964581195.1 uncultured Thiobacillus sp.
ACCAGGCCAGCCTGAGCTGCGAGTGGGTCAGCCACAAGAAGGAACTGGTCGGCACCTGCCAGGCCGATGATGGCCGCGTATTCCACCTGAAAGGCGCCTGAAATGAATCACGCCCCTACGCGCTGCGCTCGTTTCCTGATGGAGCCCCTACCCTTCGGTATCCCGAGGGGATGGTCAGTTTCTTCGGAACGGCCGTGCGGAACGGACGTGTGGACCGGAGCGGCTCGATCCGATGCGTGAACTGCGCTCGGCCATCTGGCCCGCCCTCGCCGCCGCCGCCCTGTTCGGCGGCAGCACGCCCCTGGTCAAGCTGCTGGTGGGCGAATTGCCGCCCCTGCTGTTGGCTGGATTGCTCTACCTGGGCAGCGGGCTTGGCCTGGCGGTCGTGCGCCTGGCGCGCGATCGTGGCTGGCGTCCGGGCGGGTTGGCGGCGGGGGAATGGCGCTGGCTGGCCGGGGCCATCGTCTTCGGCGGCATGCTGGGGCCGGCGTTGCTGGTGTTCGGCCTGACCCGGGTCGGCGCTGGCAGCGCCTCGCTGCTGCTCAATCTGGAGGCGGTGTTCACGGCCGTTCTGGCCTGGCTCGTGTTCAGGGAAAACGCCGACCGCCGCATCGTCCTGGGCATGCTCCTCATCGTCGCCGGCGGCGCCGTGCTGGCCTGGCCCGGCGGCGGCGCGGTGGATATGGGCGCTTCCGGCCTCGGCCTGTTGGCCATCGCCGTCGCCTGCCTGTGTTGGGGCATCGACAACAACCTGACGCGCCACGTCGCCGCCGCCGATGCCCTGTTCATCGCCAGCGCCAAGGGCCTGACGGCGGGCACGGTCAACACCGTCCTCGCCCTGATGCTGGGCGCGGCATTGCCCGCCTGGGGCAGCGCCGGCGCGGCCATGACGGTGGGCCTGGCCGGCTACGGCCTGAGCCTGGTGCTGTTCGTGCGGGCCCTGCGCGACCTGGGCACCGCCCGTACCGGGGCCTATTTCTCCACCGCGCCCTTCATCGGCGCCGCCATCGCCATCCCGCTCCTGGGCGAATCCACGCCGGCGCCGTTCTGGCTTGCCGCCGGGCTGATGGGCCTCGGGGTCTGGCTGCACCTGACCGAGCGGCACGCGCATCCGCACAGCCACGAGCCCCTGGCCCATGCCCACCGCCACCTCCACGACGCGCATCACCAGCATGCGCACGACTTCGCATGGGACGGCGAGGAACCCCATGACCACCCGCATCGGCATGAGGACCAGAGCCACACCCATGCTCATTTCCCGGACATCCACCATCGCCATCGCCATTGAGGGGTGCCCGGGAGATTCATGGGGGCGCTGCTAGAATCCGCCGCACTTCGACTCCCGGGCCGCATGCCTGCCAGGCAATGGGCGGCTTTCTATGGATTTAGCGTTACTCCTGTTCCTGATCCTCCTCAATGGCGTTTTCGCCATGTCCGAAATCGCCGTCGTTTCCTCGCGCAAGTCGCGTCTGCAACGCCTCGCCGAAGACGGCAGCCTGGGCGCCCACTCCGCCCTGGCCCTGCATGTCGAACCCTCCAACTTTCTCTCCACCATCCAGGTCGGCATCATTTCGGTGGGTATCCTCAGCGGCGCCATCGGCGAAAGCGCCCTGCCCTGGCCGCGCCGCTCGCCGCCTGGCTTGGCGGTTTCACCCTCGTCGAACCCTATGCCAAGGGCCTTGCCCTGACCGTGGTGGT
>CAZONS010000577.1:0-1689 GCA_964581195.1 uncultured Thiobacillus sp.
GTCGCAACTGGCCATGCTCGGCCTGCTGGGGGCCGGTGCCTGGTTTCTCTGGGATGCGAATTCGGCGCCCGCGACCGGGGTGGTCTTTCCGGTGACCTTTTCTGTCGAGCGTGGTAGTTCATTGAAGGCCGCGACGCGCGACCTCGAGCAGGCGGGCGTGCTGGTGCGGCCCTGGGCATTCGTCCTGCTCGCGCGGATCAAGGGCCTGGAGGGCGGCATCAAGGCGGGCAGCTATGCCACGCAAGGCCCGATCAGCCCGCTCGAACTGCTGCGCAAGATCACCGTGGGCGATACCGTGCTGGGCAAGTTGACGATTCCGGAGGGCTGGTCGTTCGCCGAGATGCGCCGGGCTGTCGACGCCCATCCGGGGGTGCGTCACGATTCCGCCGGCATGAGCGACGCGCAGTTGCTGCTTGCCCTGGGCGTGGATGACCGGCACGCGGAAGGCCGCTTCTTTCCGGATACCTACTTCTTCGACCTGGGGACGTCCGATCTGACCCTGTACAAGCGCGCTCATGCCATCATGCGCAAGCAACTCGATGCCGCCTGGGCCGCGCGCATGCCCGGCCTGCCTTATCGCGGTCCGCAGGAAGCGCTGATCATGGCTTCGATCATCGAGAAGGAGACCGGCGCCCCGGACGAGCGGCCACGCATCGCCGCCGTGTTCGTCAATCGCCTGAAGATCGGCATGCGCCTGCAGACCGACCCGACCGTCATCTATGGGCTGGGCGGGCGCTTCGATGGCAATCTACGCAAGGAAGACCTGCTGGCGGACACGCCCTACAACACCTATACCCGCGCCGGTCTGCCGCCCACGCCGATCGCCCTGCCGGGTGCGGCGGCTCTGCGCGCCGCCGTCAACCCGGAGAACAGCCGGGCCTTGTATTTCGTTGCCAAGGGCGGCGGCCGCCACGAGTTCTCCGACAATCTCGACGCGCACAACCGCGCGGTCAACCGCTATCAGAGGGGACGCTGATGCCCGGCCTGTTCATCACCCTGGAAGGCGTCGACGGCGCCGGCAAGAGCAGCCACCTCGACTGGCTGGCGCGCTGGTTTCGCGAGCGCGGCCGCCTGGTGCGGCAGACCCGCGAACCCGGGGGCACGCCGCTGGGCGAGCGCCTGCGCGAGATCGTGCTGCATCAGCCCATGCATCCCGAGACCGAGGCGCTGGTGATGTTCGCCGCTCGCCGTGAACATATCGAACAGGTCATTCGCCCGGCCCTGGCGGCGGGAGAAGTGCTGATCTCGGACCGCTTCACGGATGCCAGCTTCGCCTACCAGTGCGGTGGCCGCGGCCTCGAGGAGGCGCGCCTGGAAGCGCTGGAGAACTGGGTGCATGGCGACCTGCAGCCCGATCTCACTCTCTTGTTCGATGTGCCCACCGAGATCGCGGCGGCGCGTCTGGCCAATGCCAGGGCGCCGGATCGCTTCGAGAGCGAGCGTGGCGAATTCCATGCCCGCGTGCGCGCGGCCTATCTGCGTCGCGCGGCCGCGCACCCCATGCGCATCCGGGTGATCGACGGCAGTCGCCCGCTCGAGGAAGTGCGCGCCCAGCTCGCGATCATTCTGGGGACGCTGACTTGATCCATCCCTGGAACATCCCCCTGTTCCGGCAACTCGTCGTCGATCCGGCGCATCTGCCGCACGCGATCCTGCTGCATGGACCGGCGGGTGTGGGCAAGCTCGACC
>CAZONS010000578.1:0-1688 GCA_964581195.1 uncultured Thiobacillus sp.
CCGCTGATCATCGCCGCGACCCTGCTGGTGATGAAGCTCGCCGCCTTCGGCGAGATGAAGGCCAACATCGCCAAGCAGTTCGCCATCTTCAAGAACAAGCACACCTGGTCGATGACCGCGCTCTATCTGGTCACCTTCGGTTCCTTCATCGGCTTCTCGATGGCGGTGCCGATGTCGATCAAGGTGATCTTCGGCGATATGCACATGCTCAACGCCGCCGGGGTGTGGGAACACGTGAAGAACCCCAACGCCCCCTCGGCCCTGACCTACGCCTGGATCGGCCCCTTCGTCGGCGCCCTGATCCGTCCGGTCGGCGGCTGGATCTCCGACAAGGTGGGCGGCGCCATCGTCACCCAGGTCATCTCGGTGGTCATGGTCGCGGCCTCCGCCTACGCCGGCCACATCATGATGCAGGCCTACCAGTCGGCCACGCCCGAGGTGTTCTTCATGCCCTTCCTGATCACCTTCGTGGTCCTGTTCGCGGCCTCGGGCATCGGCAACGGCTCCACCTTCCGCTCCGTCGGCGTCATCTTCGACCGCCAGCAGGCCGGCCCGGTGCTGGGCTGGACCTCCGCGGTGGCCGCCTACGGCGCCTTCATCGCCCCGGAAGTGATCAAGACCCAGATCAAGGCCAGCACCCCGGAAATGGCCATGTACGGCTTCGCCGTGTTCTACGCCCTCTGCCTGATCATCAACTGGTGGTTCTACCTGCGCAAGAACTCCGAGATCCGCAACCCCTAGCAAGCCCACTCGTAGGTTGGGTTAGCGGCTTCATCGCGTAACCCGACATCTCCCCAGTCATGTTGGGTTACGGCGCAAAAGGACGCGCCTGACCCAACCTACGAAGCCCACGCAAGCCGCAACAAGGAGAGTTTCATGAGTCACTTTCTCGACCGCCTGACCTACTTCACCCACCCTCGCGAATCCTTCTCGGGTGGCCACGGCATCACCACCATCGAGGACCGCAAATGGGAGGACGCCTATCGCAACCGCTGGCGCCACGACAAGATCGTGCGCTCCACCCACGGCGTGAACTGCACCGGCGGCTGTTCCTGGAAGATCTTCGTCAAGAGTGGCCTGGTCTCGTTCGAGATGCAGCAGACCGACTACCCGCGTACCCGCGACGACCTGCCCAACCATGAGCCGCGCGGCTGCCAGCGTGGCGCCAGCTTCTCCTGGTATCTGTACAGCCCGCACCGGATCAAGCATCCGATGATCCGCGGCCGCCTGCTCGACCTCTACCGGGCCGAGCGCAAGACCGGCAAGGATCCGGTGGAAGCCTGGGCGGCGATCCAGGCCGACCCGGCCAAGCGCCTGAAGTACACCAGCGTGCGCGGGCTGGGCGGCTTCGTGCGGACCAACTGGGACGAGATCACCGAGATCGTCGCCGCCGCCAACGTCCACACCATCGACAAGTGGGGCCCGGACCGCATCTACGGTTTCTCGCCGATTCCCGCCATGTCGATGATTTCCTACGCCGCCGGCAGCCGCTACCTCAGCCTGATCGGCGCCGCCTGCGGCTCCTTCTACGACTGGTACTGCGACCTGCCGGCCGCCAGCCCGCAGACCTGGGGCGAGCAGACCGACGTGCCGGAAGCGGCCGACTGGTACAACTCCACGTATCTCATCATCACCGGCGCCAACCTGCCGATGACACGCACGCCGGACGCGCACTTCGCCATCGAGAC
>CAZONS010000579.1:0-1685 GCA_964581195.1 uncultured Thiobacillus sp.
ATGCGATCGCCGGTCAGCGCCCGCGCCTTGATCCAGGCATAGCGCTCCCACTCGCGCGCCTGGGCGTAGAAATAGTTCTCCAGCATGGCGAAACTGGAAACCAGCGGGCCGCCATCGCCGTAGGGGCGCAGGCGCATGTCGACGCGGAAGACGTAACCGTCGGCGGTCTTGTCGTCGATCACATTGATCAGCCGCTTGCCCAGACGGGTGAAGAAGTCGAAGTTGGAAAGCTTGCGCGGTCCGCTGGTCTCGCCCTCCTCGGGAAACACGAAGATCAGGTCGATATCCGATGAGGCGTTGAGTTCGGCGCCCCCCAGCTTGCCCATGCCCACGACGATCAGCCGTTGCGCTCGTCCGGCGGCATCGCGCGGTTCACCGTGGATGTCGGCGAGATCGCGGTGCAGGAATTCGACCGCGCTCAGCACCGCGACTTCCGCCAGGTCGGTCAGCGCGCGGGTGACCTCGGAGAGGTCGGCCAACCCGTTCAGGTCGCGCGTCATCACCCGCGCGAACACCCGCTCGCGCAGGCGCCGCAATTGCTGTTTCAGTTCCGCCTCGCTGGCGAAACCGCCGGCCAGGAAGTCGAGCATCTCCTGACGGCTCACGGCGGTTTCGAGCGTGGCCGGCAACCACTCGCGCAATTCCGGGCGCGCGTCGAGACGCGCCGCCAGCCAGCGGCTGTATGCGGCAGTGCGGGATAGCATTTCCAAGGCTAGCGAAGAGGTCATGTTGCAGTGCAAAATGCCAAATGGTCGGAAGTGGCCTAATTTTGCGCCTTCCTTGGGGGAGGAAAAACATTGGATTTCCCGTCGCTACCGCTCAGTTGCCAAATAAGGAGACGTCTGTCATGAGCACCACCATCGAATCCGTCATGCACGAAAACCGCGTATTCAATCCTTCCCCGGAATTCGTGGCTCAGGCCAATGTCTCCGGCATGGACGCCTACAAGGCGCTGTGCGCCGAGGCGGAAGCCGACTACGAAGGCTACTGGGGCAAGCTCGCCCGGGAAAATCTGGCCTGGCAAACCCCGTTCAACACGGTGCTCGATGAATCCAGCGCGCCCTTCTACAAGTGGTTTCCCGACGGCAGGCTGAACGCCTCCCACAACTGCCTGGACAAGAACGTCGAAGCCGGCCTCGGCGACAAGGTCGCGATCATCTTCGAGTCCGACAAGGGCGAAGTCACCCGCGTCACCTACAGGGAACTGCTCGCCCGTACCGCCCAGTTCGCCAACGCGCTGAAGCGCCTGGGCGTGAAGAAGGGCGACCGGGTCATCATCTATCTGCCGATGTCGATCGAGGGCGTGGTCGCGATGCAGGCCTGCGCCCGCATCGGCGCCACCCACTCCGTGGTGTTCGGCGGCTTCTCCGCGCAATCCCTGCGCGACCGCATCGAGGATGCCGGCGCGGTGCTGATCATCACCGCCGACGAGCAGTGTCGCGGCGGCAAGAACATCCCGCTGAAGCCGGCGGTCGACGAGGCGCTGACCCTGCCCGGCACCGGCTCGATCAAGAACGTGGTGGTCTACCAGCGCACCGGCGGCCCCGCCGACATGGTCGCCGGCCGCGATCTCTGGTGGCATGACGTGGTGGCCGGCCAGTCCGACGTTTGCGAACCGGAATGGGTGGAAGCCGAGCATCCGCTGTTCCTGCTCTACACCTCCGGCTCCACCGGCAAGCCCAAGG
>CAZONS010000580.1:0-1681 GCA_964581195.1 uncultured Thiobacillus sp.
CCACCACCGGCCTGCATTTCGCCGACATCGACATGCTGCTCAAGGTGCTGCTCCGTCTGGTCGGCAACGGCAACACCGTGGTGGTGATCGAACACAACCTCGATGTGATCAAGACCGCCGACTGGGTCATCGACCTGGGCCCGGAAGGCGGCGAGGGGGGAGGGCGGATCATCGCGGAAGGCACGCCGGAGCAGGTGGCGGCGAATCCGGAGAGCCATACCGGGCGCTATTTGAAGCCGGTGCTGGAGCGGGGGTAGTCCATGGTTGCCACCTGGCTCCCACGCTCCAGCGTGGGAGCCAGCCGAAGAGTCGTGCAAGGAAGTATCTGGCGCCGGTGCTGGCGCGATAGAATCGCCGCGACAGCGGTCAGTAGGGAAAGGATCATGCCGGTGGTATTTCGCTGGAAGGGCTGCAAGTTCTTTTTCTTCTCCAACGAGGGCAACCCGCGCGAACCCTTGCATATCCACGTCCGTTGTCATGGCGCGCGCGCAAGTTCTGGCTCAGCCCAGTGGCGGTGGCGGAAAACATCGGCTTCACCGCGCACGAACTCAGCAACCTGGCCCGTGTTGTGAGTGATAACCAGGGCCAAATCGAAGGGGCATGGCATGAATACTTCGGCGACTGAACTCAGCTTCGACAGCAGCATGATGTGGGTCACCCTCGCGGATGGTCGCAAACTTGGGGTGCCGCTGGCCTATTTCCCCCGCCTGCTGACCGCCACCCCGGAGCAACGGCAATGCTTCGAGTTTTCCGGCAACGGCACCGGCATCCATTGGGACGAGTTGGACGAGGACATCAGCGTGCAGGGGCTGCTCATGGGGGTGGGTGACCGCACGCGGGGCAATCGAATGGCGGCGTAGCCCGTGTACGGCTCGGCGTGATCCGGGCATGGTTCCAAGGCTACCTTGGGTTGTGGCCTGGCTACCTGCTTCCCGCGCGTCGACCACTTCGGGCGGCAAAGCCTTGGTGATGGCGCGCCCGGCATGAAAAAATCCAGGCCTCTTTCCGTTTGCCCGGCCGGATTGCGCGGCCACGCGGCATCCGCCCGCTCCGCCTGCCCGTATTCCGGATTGCCCCAACGTGGGTGATGGGTTTCGCTTTCACTCAATCCATCCCGCCCGCGGTCATCCTTCCCGGCCGGCGCCATCGAGAACCCCCATGAACCCGATCACCAGCTGTTCGAACTACACCCCCGCCCGCGTCAAACTCTGTGTCCTCAGCGGCCTGACCGTCGCCCTGGCGTTGGTGCCGGAGGCCATCGCCTTCGCCTTCGTCGCCCAGGTGCATCCGCTCACCGGCTTGTATGCCGCGTTCCTGGTCGGCCTCATCACCGCTGTCTTCGGCGGCCGTCCCGGCATGATCTCCGGCGCGGCGGGTTCGCTGGCGGTGGTGATGGTGGCGCTGGTGGTGCAACACGGGGCCGAGTATCTGTTCGCCACCGTGGTGCTGATGGGCTTGCTGCAAATCCTGTTCGGGGTGCTGAAGCTGGGCAAGTTCATTCGCATGGTGCCGTTTCCGGTCATGGTCGGTTTCGTCAACGGCCTCGCCGTGGTGATTTTCCTGGCGCAATTGGGCCACTTCAAGACGCCGGAGGGCGAATGGATGAGCGGGCAGGCGCTGTGGGCGCCTTGCGCTTGGTCCACCGGTTGCCGGATATTTTTAGCTCGGCCTTTTGGATTTC
>CAZONS010000581.1:0-1670 GCA_964581195.1 uncultured Thiobacillus sp.
ACAAAAAATCGGACCGGCATTGAGCCGGTCCGATTGCGCGCACTTCGCCGTTCCCGCACTCAGGTCGCCGGTTGCCAGTTCGCCGCGAGAATCGCCTGCACGTCGTCCGGCCGCTGGTCGATGGCCTGGTCCCAGGTGATGCCGCCGTTCTGAGCGCTGAAGGTGGCCATCGCCTGAATGAGTTGTTCCACCTGGGTGTTGACCAGCGTACTGTTGTCGCCGGCCCTGATCGCCTCGATCTGGTACGCCGGCGACGCATACCAGTTCTCGACGGCCACGCTGTCGGTCGTGCCGTGCGTGGACATGACCAGATTGTCGCCGCTGCGGCTGAACACGAGGTCCAGCGGGACGATCCCCGCCCCGAACTCCACGCGGTCGGGGTCGACGTGCTGGGTCCAGCCGTAGGCGTTGGTGCCGCGGTCGAGGATCGTGTCGGCGCCGTCGCCGCGGGCGAAGCGGTAGGTGTCGAACCCGGAGGAGCCCTCCAGGCGGTCGTTGCCGGTGCCGCCGACGAACGTGTCGGCGCCGTTGTGGTAGCCGGCGTCGTAGCCGTTGGCGGCGTTGTGCACCACGCGCAGCCAGTCGTCGCCGGCGCCGCCGTCGAGGAAGTTGCTGTTGCGGTAGTACGCCTCCACGGAGTCGTTGCCGTCGCCGGCGTAGACCGTCTGGGCGCCGATGCCGCCGATCGTGAGGGTGTCGTCGCCGGCGCCGAGGTCGACGGTGTTGCTGGTGGCGCCGCCGACCAGGTAGGCGATGGCGACCGTGTCGTTGCCGGCGCCGGCCAGGATGAAGTGGTCGCCGCTGCCCACGGAAAGCGTGTCGGCGTTGGGGCCTCCGTAAAGCATGCCCGGTCCGGCGTTATCCACGATGGCGCCGAGGAACGGGTCTTGGGCGGCGAAGGCGTCGCGGAAGGCCGTGTAACCGAGCGTCGCCTCGGCCTGGAGACCCTTGACCGAGCGCGCGAACTCGGCGAGCGCGAACTTGCCGGCATCCGGGTCGGCGGCGAGCTGGGACTGAATGGTGCCGATGACCGCCGAAACGTCGCCCTGAATGCTCTGGGTGGACGTGTCCCACGAATACGCAATCTGGTCGTAAAGGCCCTTCAGGTGCGTCTGCGCCAGGAGCTGGGCGTAGAGCATCTCCGAAAGCCCCTGGTAAGACTGGTTCAGGAGCGCGGCGGCCTGGGCGTTGGGGTTCGGGCCGCTGACGCCGACGAAATCGCGGGCGTAGAACCTCTCCAGCACCGCGAGTTTGCGGGCGTCGAAATTCCCTCCCCGGCCTGCCGGGTCGATTGTGTCCGAACCGGTCCAGTTGAAGAGGATTTGTTCGAGGAGCGTATTGCGGTTGCCGGGGCTGGTTTCGGCGACGAAGGATTCGATCAGGGTTTTGAGTTGGCCGGAGGTGTCGCGGACCATGGCCTGTTGCAGGTCGTAGACGTTGCCGTAGCCTCTGAGGTCGGGTAATGCGGCGATGTCAGGTGTTACGGCGAGGTACTCTTCCTGGATGGTGTAGAGGATGTCGCGGTTGAACTCGAAGCCGCCCGCGAGTCCGGTTGAGCCGTCGGCCTTGGTGAAGCTGCCTGATTGAATTTGGGTGTTGCCCTGCCCGTCGGGGGTGCTGATATTGGTGTAATTCAGGTTGATGGCGGCGATGCCGAAGTCGGAGAGGTT
>CAZONS010000582.1:0-1665 GCA_964581195.1 uncultured Thiobacillus sp.
GATGAGGAGCGCCTCCGGATCGTCCAGGTATGCCATGGCCGCGATCAACTCGGCGGGCGAGACCGTGGCCGTGCCCAGCTTGCCCACCACCACGCCGGCGCCGAGGTTGGACAGCGCCACCGCGTCGAGCATCGACTCGCCGGCCGCCAGCGCCGCCGCCAGCACCGCCACCACGGTGTCGCCGGCGCCAGTGACGTCGTAGACCTCGCGCGCGCGGGTCGGCAGGTGCACCGGCGCGTGGCCGCGCCGCAGCAAACACATGCCCTTCTCGCTGCGGGTGACCAGCAGCGCTTCCAGTTCCAGCGCGTCGCGCAGGGCGGCGCCCTTGGCCGCCAGGTCGGCATCATCCGCCACCGGGCCGACCACGGCCTCGAACTCGGATTGATTGGGGGTGAGCAGGGTGGCGCCGCGATAGCGCTGGAAATCCGTGCCCTTGGGGTCGACCACCACCGGCAGGCCTCGCTCGCGGGCGGCACGGATCAGCGGCTGGGTATCGCGCAGCACCCCCTTGGCGTAATCGGACAGCACCACCGCCTTCGCATGCGGCAGGGCATCCAGGTAGCGCGCCTGGATGCTGGCGGCATCGCACGTGAGGAAACCATCCTCGAAATCGAGGCGGATGAGTTGCTGATGCTTGGACAGGATGCGCAGCTTGGTGATGGTGCGACTCCCCGTCACCGCCACGAAATCGCTGCTGACCCCTCGCGCGGCAAGCCGGTCCGCGAGCAGGCCCGCTTCCGCGTCCTCGCCCACCAGACCGACCAGGGCCACCCGGCTGCCCAGCGCGGCGGCGTTGAGGGCCACGTTGGCGGCGCCGCCGGGACGCAACTCGTCACCCTCGACCCGGACCACCGGCACCGGGGCTTCGGGTGAAATGCGCGACGTCGTGCCCTGCCAGTAACGGTCGAGCATCACATCCCCCACGATCAGCACCGAGGCGGCGGAAAAATCAGGCAATTTCAAATGCATGCGCAAGGAAATGGATGGTTAAATCGGCCCGTATTCTACTTGGGCCGACACGCCATGCCTTCGATTTCAGCCATCTTCGACGCCCATCTCGACGCGATCCAGGCGTTGCGCGCTCAGGAAAGCCGCATTCAGGAACTGGGCGCGCAACTGATCACCTGCCTGCGTTACGGCAATCGCATCTTCCTGTGCGGCAATGGCGGCAGCGCCGCGGATGCACAGCATATCGCCGCCGAGATGGTGTGCCGCTTCGAGACCAACCGCCGCGCCCTGCCGGCCATCGCGCTGACCACCGACACCTCCGCGCTCACCGCCATCGGCAACGACTTCGGCTATGAGCGCGTGTTCGCGCGCCAGATCGAGGCGCTGGCGCGCCCCGGCGACCTGCTGATCGCCATTTCCACCAGCGGCAATAGCGGCAATGTCATCGCCGCGGTCGAGCAGGCGGACAAGATGGGCGTGGTCACCCTCGGCCTGCTCGGGGGCGATGGCGGCAGGATGCTGGACAGGGTCGCCCATGCCATGGTGGTGCCGGTCAAGGAGACCGCCCGCGTCCAGGAGTGCCACATCCTCATCGGCCACATCTGGTGTGGCATGATCGACGAGGCCTTCGCGGAATGACAGGGGCAAGGCGCAAGGAAAAACATGCGCCGCCCCTTACCCCTTACCCCTTACCCCTTACCCCTTGCCCCCTTGCCC
>CAZONS010000583.1:0-1659 GCA_964581195.1 uncultured Thiobacillus sp.
CCGCCTCGCCCGCGAGCCGCGCCGCCGGAGACACACGCCCGGCGCCTGGACCGGCGACGGCGTCCAGCCGGCAGAGACGCGGCAGATGCGCCGCGCCCGCGAGCGGGTGGCCGCGAAACGCAAGGGGGTCGGGCCGTGATGCACTCACCGCGGAGAGCGCGGAGGACGCCCAGGCGATGCGCCAGGAGCACGAGACACGTGCTTTGCAGAGGTGTCAGCGCGGCTTGGATCGTTGCGTGCCTGCGGGGCATCCGCGCCCACCAGGTCGTGCTCCATGACTTCTACGGCTCTCGACCAGTGCCTGATGCCCAGTGCCAAGTGCCTCGCCCGGAGGGCACGCCATGACCTACAAGCAGCGCTTCCGCCAGGCGTGCGCGGCCGACGGCCTCGACCTCGGCGTCGCCGACGCCCTGCGCCGCCTCCGGGCGGGCGCGAGCGTCGAGGGCGGCGGATGGAAGCGCCTGCTGGACCGCTGCGCCAAGTGGAACGCGCGGCGACGGCAAGTGCAGCAGGAGCAGGAGAAGAAGGGGAGGGCGGCGTAGATGTACGTGGTGATCACCACTGAGTACTACGAGGAGCGCGCCATCGCGCCCGTCATCACGTTCGAGCACGAGTCAACGCGCGGCGATGCGATGAAGCGGGCGAGGCAGAGATGCGATGACCTCCAATGGATCGGTCACCGCGGCGACGTGGAGATCCACTCCATTGGCCCAGCGACGCTCATTCACTGCGTCACCGTCCCCTCCGGCGCTTCGCCGACCAGGAAGCGGGGGTGCCGACGATGAGCCGACCGCGCACACTCACCCGTCATCCCCTGCGCGAGCAGACCGCCGCCGACCAGCGCGCGGCGATCCTCGCCACCGGCGACGCCGGCAGTGTGCCGCGCGAGATCATCTGCCTGGAGTGCCCCGACTGCGAGCAGATGTTCGGGCCGCAGAGCGTGGTCGAGTTCAACCGCATCCAGGTCTCGTACGAGACGCTGGCGCGGATGGCGGCGTACTGCCCGCACTGCCGGCACATCCTGATCTTCAGTCTCATCGTCGATCGCGCGACGGGCCTGCGGCAGATGCGCCCCGTCCTGGGCAAGCGCCGCCTGCGAGGGCAGGCGTCGATCGACCGTTTCCTGGCGAAGTACCCGCAACTCAGGGGGATCGTCGAGGCATGAGCAAGCGATCTCACCACAAAGTCACGAAGAGCGCCAAGGGCCACAAAGAGCCGGTGCAGTTCAAGTACACAGTGCGCGACGATGCCGGTGTGGTGATCGCGCAGGCGCAGCAGTGGGGTCAGGCGATGGCGTTCGCCGCCGCCTCCGTCGCGCGGGCGATGCTCGCCAATGTGCCCGATCGGCCGAAGCGCTGGGCCTGCGTGGAGTGGATCGGTGAGTCCGGATCGCGCTGGTACGAGATCATCAGGTTTGAGACCATCACGACTTCGACGGCGCCGGATTTCTCCGCGTCCTCCGCGCCTCAGCGTGAGACCGGATCGCTTGGTGAGTCTTCGTGTCCTTCGAGACTTCGTGGTGAGGGATCGAAAGCATGACCGCCGCCGCGCGCCGCATTGCGAACCACGCCGAGCCGGTGAGTCACCGGCCCGACGATGAGTTCGTGCCGGTGCGCCGCGCGGCGCTGCTGCTGGGCCGAAATGAGTCGGCGCTGCGCC
>CAZONS010000584.1:0-1659 GCA_964581195.1 uncultured Thiobacillus sp.
CATCCCGACGCCGCGCCGGGCGAACTCTTCTTCCAGCCGGCGCAGGGAAAGCCCGGCGCCGAATTCCTGTTCGATCTCCGCGCGCATGTCCACCAGGTAGGCGCAGGCCTTGTCCCAGAAAGTCATGTCGGCGCGGTTGTTGTTCTCGATGAGGTGCTGCGCCAGGGTATCGGCCTCGGACACCCACTGTTTGTAGGTCACCACAAGCCGTTCCCAGCGCGGATCGCCTTCCTGTGCCAACAGCCGGGCGGCGGCCAGACGGGTGTTGCCGCCGCGGTAGGGCATGTAGGCTTCTTCACCGGGCCGCTGGGTCACCCACAGATCCAGGCTGCCCGGCCCGGTGGCGCGCAGGGAGTCCTTGATCTCGTCGAACGCCGTATTGGCCGCCCGCCGCGGGTTGCGATCATAGGGTTTCAGCTTGGACAGGGCGACCTCGAACTTGGACCCGTCCGGCGTGGAAAAGGGCTTCAATCCGCTCGCCGCGTTACCGCCCGGACTGGGGACATTCAATGAGGCGGAAACCGCCGCCGGGTTGTGCAGCAGGGCGCGCACATCCTTGCTGCTGACCTTGGAAACCAACCGGGTCACATCCCCTTCCTTGGAGAAGGGGATGACCGGGGTCTTACGGGATGGCTTGACGGGCATACTCATTCCTCCCCGATGCCCATCCCCAGGGCGCCGACATGGATACCGTTCAGGTTCGGCATCAGTTCCCACACCAGGCGGTGCATCACTTCGTAGGCGCAGGGGGTCGCACCGCTGCTCGAACGGTCATGCCAGTGCACCGGCACCTGGGCCGTGGCGGCGTTGGTGTAGGCCACCGTTGAGGGAACGATGGTGTCCAGGACGGTGACCTTGCCGGCCAGGGGAATGTGCCCTTCCTGGCGGATCTGCTGGGCGATGGCCCGGGCATCCGTGGTCCGCTGCTGCCGGTAGATGAGCGCCTTGACCGGCCCCAGGGCCGGCATGGCGGCGATGGGGGTGACTCCGAAGGACAGACGCTTGAACAGGTCCATGGTCCCGGTGAGGAACTCTCGCGCCGAGAGGGCTTCCGGCACCACCGGCGTGATCAGTATGTCGGCCGCCAGGGCGGCGGCATCCTGGAGAGGCCCGACCGCGCCCTGGGTGTCGATCAGCACGATGTCGTAAAGCTCTTCCAGTTCCGCCGTGTGCAGGGGCCAGTACAGGCGCATCTCGCGGAAGGTCTGGTTGATGAGCCAGGACTGGATTTCTCCCTCGGGAGTATCGGAGAGCACGATGTCGAGCACGCCGTTCACGTCCAGATCGACCTGGGAGATCGCGTCGGCTGGAATGAGCCCGGAGGTCACGACATGGGTGAGCCCAAGCGGCGCACGGTGCTTCAACCTGAAATATTTGGATAGCGACGGCTGCGCATCGGCGTCGATCATGAGCACGCGCAGGCCGAGGTCGGCCAGCAGCGCGCCCAGGTTGGCAGTCAGCGTGGTCTTTCCGACCCCGCCCTTGGTACTGATTACGGCGAATCTGATCATTTCACATACTCCCATCTGTTGAGGAACACGTGAGGGTTGGTATCCAGCATCATCCGTCGCCTTGGTTCGCCTGACTGACAAAGTCCTGAATAGAGATTATGTAAAACGTTGAGGGTGTTCAACCTCTTTACGGTCGGCTGGTAATATC
>CAZONS010000585.1:0-1654 GCA_964581195.1 uncultured Thiobacillus sp.
CGCTCCGGATGGTCCGGAGGGTGATTGCTTGTTCCGCGAGAAGCAGAGGAACGGATGACATCGCTGACGCTTATCTATACCGGCCTGTACTACTTTGCCGCGATCGTACTGATTGCCGGCCTGGCCTATCGTATTTTCGAGTACAGCCGCACCCCGGCGCCGCTCAAGATTCCCACCACGCCGGCGCCGACGACCGCCAGTGGCGTGGCTATGCGCATGGCACGCGAAGTCGTGCTGTTCGAGTCCCTGTTCAAGTCCAATAAGTGGATCTGGGTGTTCGGCTGGATGTTCCATGTCGGCCTGGCCCTGGTTCTGCTGCGCCATGTCCGCTACTTCCAGGAGCCGATGTGGTTCGTGGTCGAGTTTGTGCAGCCCTACGGCAAATACGCCAGTTTCATGATGGTGACCGGTCTGCTCGGCCTCTGGGCACGGCGTTTCCTGGTCGACCGCGTCCGTTACATCTCCACCCCTTCAGACCATCTGATGCTGGCGCTGCTGGTCGCAATCGGCGCTTCCGGCATGATGCTGACCTTCGTTTCGCATACCGATATCGTCGCGCTCAAGGCGTTCGCGCTGGGACTGGTGACCTTCGATCCGCAGCCTTTGCCGAGTGACGGCCCGCTTCTGGTGCATCTGGCGCTGGTGGCCCTGCTGATGATCATCTTCCCCGTGAGCAAGCTGCTGCACGCACCGGGCATTTTCTTCAGTCCGACCCGCAACCAGGTCGACAACCCGCGCGAAACCCGCACCATCGCCCCCTGGGCGGCGGCGGCAGAGCGCAAGTAAGGATAAGTCCGGCACGTCCGCGACAACCATTGAGAGACGCAAGGAGCAACTGTGGCTGGTCCTGAATTCGAAGTACCCAAGCTGACGGAATATACCGACGTCCCCAAGATCAACCCGGGGGTGATGGCGCACGTCAAATCCTTTCCCGCCGCCGAGGGCAGCCAGACCTTCCTGGGCTATCCCTGGCAGCTGACCGACGACTGGCAGGAGCGCGCAATCAACAAGATGGGCGACCTGCTGGGCAAGTACCGAAGCCTGCGGGTGTTCATGGATGCCTGCGTGCACTGTGGCGCGTGTACCGACAAGTGCCATTACTTCCTCGGCACGGCCGATCCGAAGAACATGCCGGTCGCGCGTCAGGATCTGATGCGCCAGGTCTATCGTCGCTATTTCACCCTGCCCGGCAAGATCGCGCCGTGGCTGGTGGGCGCGAAGGACCTGAGCAAGGACATCCTGAACGAGTGGTACAGCTACTACCACCAGTGTTCAGAGTGCCGGCGCTGCTCCGTGTACTGCCCCTACGGGATCGATACCGCTGAAATCACCATGGCTGGCCGCGAGATTCTCAACACCGTCGGCATGGGACAGAAGTATTCGAGCGAGATTCTGACCAAGGTGCAGAAGATCGGTAACAACCTGGGTCTGCCCGGTCCGGCGCTGGAAGACACGCTGCTGGGTCTGGAGGAGGACATCGAGCTGGACACCGGCGTGCCGGTCAAGATCCCGCTCGACGTCAAGGGCGCGGAGATCCTGCTGATCACGCCTTCCGCCGATTTCTTCTCCGAGCCACACGTGGAATCCCTGATTGGCTATGCCAAGGTGTTTCATGCGGCCGGCGCATCCTGGACGCTGTCCTCGCATGCTTCCG
>CAZONS010000586.1:0-1645 GCA_964581195.1 uncultured Thiobacillus sp.
CCATCGTCTGGGGTGGCTGCGCGCATGCCGAGATCTACAAGTTCGTCGACGACAACGGCCACGTCACCTACACCAACATGCCCCGCCCCGGCGCCAAGAAACTCGATCTCGGGCCGAACAGGAGCAAGGCCGCCACGGTGGAGACGAAAAGCAGTCGCAAACGCGCCACCACCGCCTCACCCGAGCATTTTCCCCGGGTCGATGTCGGCACCCAACGCAAGCGCGACGACATGCGTCGCCAATTGCTGCTGGAAGAACTGAGCAGCGAGCAGCGCAACCTCGCCGCCGCCCAATCGGCGTTCACCAGTGCCCGCCGTCTCCCCGCCACCGAGCAGAACCGCCTGATGGATGCCGTCCGGCTGCACGAAAAGAACATCGAAATGCTGAACAAGGAGTTGGGGCACCTGCGCTGAACCTCGCGGTGACTGTCGGGCGACGGTCGCTCCCCGCTCGCCCTTCATCCCTTCTGGCCAATGGCCTGCTTCTTGCTTAATCTGGAGCATCACTCACTCCGAGATGCCCATGACCGCCGCCGTCCCGAGCCTGGATCTGCTCGCCACAGCCGTACTCCTCGTCGATGATCGGCTCATCATCCGCTATCTCAACCCGGCGGCGGAGAATCTGTTGGGTGTTTCCATCCACAATGCCCAGGAACGCTCCCTCACTGGCACCCTGGGTGAGTGCACCGATCTGGTGCGCGTACTGCGTTCCGCGCTAAACGAGGGCGTCAGCTACACCGAGCATGATCTGTCCCTGCACCTGATGGGGCAGAGCCTCACCCTCAGCGTCACCGTCACGCCGCTGGAGTCGCCACCGGGCGCCGCGCTGGTGGAATTGTGCGCGGCCGGGGGCGGCGCCCGCATCGCGCGGGAAGAACAGGTGATGGCGCAGACCCAGGCCAGCCAGAACCTGTTGCGCCAGTTGGCCCATGAGATCCGCAACCCGCTGGGCGGCATCCGCGGCGCGGCGCAGCTGCTGGAGGCGGAACTGGAGGAAAGCGACCTGAAGGAGTACACCCAGGTCATCATCCAGGAGACCAGCCGCCTGCAGAGCCTGCTCGACCGTCTGCTGGCCCCGGCGAAGCGCCCGGTGGTGCAGCCCGTGAACCTGCATGAAGTGCTGGAGCGGGTGCGCAGCCTGCTCCTCGCGGAATACCCGCGCCTGGTGATCAACCGCGACTACGACATCAGCCTGCCGGGCCTGCAAGGGGATCAGGAGCAACTGATCCAGGCCGTGCTCAATATCGGCCGCAATGCCGCTCAGGCGCTGGAAGGTCATGGCCAGATCGAATTGCGCACCCGCGTGGCGCGCCAGGTCACCCTGGCGATGAAGCGCTGGCGACTGGCCGTGCGCATCGACGTGATCGACAACGGCCCGGGCATCCCGGAAGAGATGCGCGACCAGATTTTCTTCCCCCTCATCTCCGGACGCGAAGGTGGCAGCGGCCTCGGCCTCACCCTGGCGCAGACCCTGGTCCAGCGCCACGATGGCGCCATCCACCTGGACAGCCACCCCGGACGCACCTGTTTCTCAATCTACCTGCCGATCAAATGAAACCAGTCTGGATCATCGACGACGACCGCTCCATCCGCTGGGCGTTCGAAAAAGCCCTGGCGCGCGAGAACCTGCCCCACCGCATCTTCGA
>CAZONS010000587.1:0-1639 GCA_964581195.1 uncultured Thiobacillus sp.
ACGATCGGCAGAATGCCGCCGCCTCCTCGCCATGGAATTGCAGGACATCGGGACGCACGCCTTCCAGCACGCTCGCCACCTCGGCCGCGGACGGGTTGACGAACAGGGCGACCGTGGAAACGAAGGGTGGCAGCGCGCGGGCGATTTCGCGCGCCTGCTCCGGCGTGACGTGGCGCGGGCTTTTCGCGACGAAGACCAGGCCGATGGCGTCGGCGCCGGCGGCGGCGGCGCTGATGCCATCCTCGACACGGGTGATGCCGCAGATCTTGACTCGGGTCATGTGATCAATCGTGGGCGGTGAGGGAAATCAGGGGATGCGCGGGCAGGCCGAAGCGGGCGTCGTAGCGCACCCCGGCCAGGTACAGCCCGTCGGGCACGAATGTGGCGGCGGCCAGGCTCCGGTCGCGGCGGGACAGGACTTCCGCCAGCCAGGCCGGGTCGCGCCGGCCGAGCCCCACCCAGAGCAGGGAGCCGACCATGTTGCGCACCTGATGATGGAGGAAGGCATTGGCGCGGAACTGGAAGGTCAGCATGTCACCGGCGCGGGTGATGCTGGCCTCGCGCAACTCGCGCACCGGCGACTTCGCCTGGCACTCGGCGGCGCGGAAGGCGGAGAAGTCGTGGCTGCCGAGCAAGGCGGCGGCGGCCTGGTTCATCGCGGCCACATCGAGATGCCCGTGCATCCAGCCGACCCGGCCGGCCAGCAGGGCGGGACGCACCGGCCGGTTGAGCAGAAAATAGCGGTAGAGCCGCTCTTCCGCCGCGAAACGGGCATGGAAATCCTCCGTCACCGGCCGCGCCCAGAGCACCGAAATGCCTTCCGGCAGATGGGCGTTGACGCCGCGCACCCAGGCTTGCTCCGGCCGCGGGTTGTGAGCGTCGAAATGCGCCACCTGAGCGCTGGCATGGACTCCGGCGTCGGTGCGCCCTGCCGCCGTCAGCTTGAGCGGAGCGCCATGGATCGTCGCCAACGCCGCTTCCAGGTGATCCTGCACGGTGTTGCCGCCAGGCTGGGTCTGCCAGCCATGGAAGGCACGGCCGTCGTATTCCAGACCGAGGGCTATGCGCTGAGCCATACCAGCAGGACCATGATGCCTGTGGGCAGCGCGAAGTCGCGCGCGCGCATGGGCTGGACATCGAGATGGAGCGTGACCGGCAAGTCGGCGCCCAGATCATCACCCAACAGGCGGCGCAGATTGCCGCGTCCGCGTTCCAGGCCCTCGATCGCGCGCAGGGTCAGCCCCAGCCGCATCGCGATCCGTTCCGACGCCAGGCCGATGCGGGCGAACGGCCGCAACAGGGCATGAAGCCCGGACATCAACGCCTCCGAAGGCAGACGCAACACCAGCACATCCAGCCAGAGCAGCAGCACGAGCAAGCGAAACGCCTGCTGACCGCCATGCGAAAGTCCCTCCAGAGTGGGCGACAGCACACCCATCCAGTTCATCGCGGGCTCACCGGGCAGACTGTAGGCGTAACCCAGAAACAGCACGCCCAGCAGCCAGCGTGTGCGCCAGATCAGGTGCCAGGGCTGACGCTGGACATCCGCCGCGAGCGCGATCAACAGCAACAGCGGCAGCAGGAAAAAAGGCAGCCCTGGGATTGCCAGGGCTGCCAGGAGGTAGATCAGGATACGGCT
>CAZONS010000588.1:0-1634 GCA_964581195.1 uncultured Thiobacillus sp.
TCGATCTTGGCGCTCAAATCGCCTTCAGCCAGCTGGTTGGCCACATTCACCGCTGCGTTGATTGGCCGGGTGATGCTGCGGGTGACCGTGAAGCCGATGGCCGCGGCCAGGGCCAGGGCAATGGCGCCGATGATCAGGATCAGGGTGCGGGCGGCGGTGTAGGTCTCGGTCGCCTCCTGACCGGCCTTGACCATCAGTTCGCTCTGGAAACTGATCAGGCTGGCGACCGCCTCCAGATACTCGCGCTGGGGCTGACGCACAGCATTGATGAGATAGACCTTGGCCTCTTCCTGCTTGCCCTCGGCGACCATCTTGAGGAAGGCGTTCTGCAGTTCAACGTACTTGACACGAGCGTCCTTGGCCTTGGCCAGCATGGCCTTGCCCTCGTCGCTCTTGATGCCGGCTTCCAGTTTCTCAAAGCGGTCCTTGATGGTGCTCCGCGCCTCCTCGATCCGGGCCAGTTCCTTCTTCACGGCATCCGGGTCTGACAACAACAGGGTATTGCGCATGGCGCGGGCAATGACGTTGATGTTGTCGATGATGTCGTTGGCCTGCACCGTCTTCGGGTAGCGGTCGTTGACCATCTTGTCGATGCCGTCATTGAGGTTGGCCATGCGGGTCAGGGCGACAAAGCCGATCACCACCATCAACACCACCATGAGGCCGAAGCCGAGCGCCAGGCGGGTACCAATTTTCAGATTGTTCAACATGATTTCCTCTCCAGTTTGCCTAAATGAATTTCAAATCCGTACGGCCTGCGTCCGTAGATCGGCCTTGGCAGCCGCATCCAGGAGCGAGGGAACATCAAGCACCAGGGCCACCTCACCCGACCCCAGGATGGTCGACCCGGAGATGCCGCGAACGTTTTCGAACAGACGGCCGAGTGGCTTGATGACGGCCTGGAATTCGCCCTTGAGTTCATCCACCACCAGCCCAGCCTTGCGGCCGACCGCGTTGACCACCACTACGTTCTGGCGCCGCGTTGCTGCCGCCTCCAGGCTGAAGTGCTCGCGCACCCGCAATAGCGGCAACACCTCGCCTCGCAAGTTGATGTAGTCGCATTCGCTGCTCTGGCTGCAAGCGCGGTTCATCTCCACGCACTCCAGCACCATGTCCAGGGGCACCACGTAATGGCCATCGCCCACGCCCATGAGGAAGCCGTCGATGATGGCCAGGGTGAGTGGCAGGCGGATGCGGAAGGTGGAGCCTTCGCCGGCGCGGCTCTGGATGTCCACCGTGCCGCGCAGCGCTTCGATGTTGCGGCGGACCACGTCCATGCCGACGCCGCGGCCGGACAGGTTGGAGACCTGGTCGGCGGTGGAGAAGCCGGGTTCGAAGATGAGTTGCCAGACCTCGCCGTCGGCCAGGGTGTCGCCCTCCTGGACCAGGCCCTTTTCGCGCGCCTTGGCCAGGATCTTTTCCCGGTTGAGGCCGCCGCCGTCATCGGCCACTTCGATGACGATGCCGCCCGACTCGTGATAGGCGTTGAGACTGAGCGTGCCCTTGGTCGGCTTGCCGCGGGCGGCGCGTTGTTCGGCCGGCTCGATGCCGTGATCCATGGCGTTGCGGATCAGATGGGTGAGCGGGTCGCCGATCTTCTCGACCACGGTCTTGTCCAGTTCGGTCTCGGCGCC
>CAZONS010000589.1:0-1623 GCA_964581195.1 uncultured Thiobacillus sp.
GGCGCTGCGTGGCGACGTGGTCGCCGCCGGATTGCCAGCCGACATCAAGACGGGATTCTCCTGCGTAGCGCGTCAGCCCATTCAGGCAATCGTGACCAGCGGTGAAAGATAGACATCCTGAATGGCATTGAGCAGTTGCACCCCCTCCGCCATCGGCCTCTGAAAGGCCTTGCGCCCGGAAATCAGACCCATGCCGCCGGCACGCTTGTTGATCACCGCCGTGCGCACCGCCTGAGCCAGATCATTCGCGCCGGACGCGCCTCCGGAATTGATCATGCCGGCGCGGCCCATGTAGCAATTCGCGACCTGATAGCGCACCAGATCGATGGGATGATCGGACGTCAGCTCGGAATAGACCTTGGGATGGGTCTTGCCGAAATTGATGGCGGTATAGCCGCCATTGTTGGTGGCCTGCTTCTGCTTGACGATGTCCGCCTCTATGGTGACCGCCAGATGATTGGCCTGGCCGGTGAGATCCGCCGACTCGTGATAATCGACACCGTCCTTCTTGAATCCGGAATTGCGCAGATACGCCCACAGGAAGGTCACCATTCCGAGACGGTGCGCCTCGGCGAAGGCCTCGGAGACTTCGATGATCTGCCGCCGTGATTCCGGCGAACCGTAGTACACCGTCGCGCCCACCGCCACCGCGCCCAGTTCGAATGCCTTGCGGACATTGGTGAACAGGGTCTGATCGTGCATCGTCGGATAGCTCAGCATCTCGTTGTGATTGAACTTCACCAGAAAGGGAATCCTGTGGGCGTATTTGCGTGAGACCGACCCCAGCACCCCGAGTGTGGAAGCCACCGCGTTGCAGCCTCCCTCGATGGCCAGGCGCACGATGTTCTCAGGGTCGAAATACTCCGGATTGGGCGCGAACGACGCCCCACCCGAATGCTCTACCCCCTGGTCCACCGGCAACAGGGACAGGTACCCCGATCCGGCCAGACGCCCGCTGTTGAACAACAATTGAAAATTGCGCAGCGTGGCGGGCGACCGGTCACTCCCCGCCACCACCCGGTCGATGAAGTCCGGTCCGGGCAGATGCAGGGTCGACGCGGGAAAGGTCGCGCACTGGTGTTCAAGCAGGTAGGACGCCTCGCTGCCAAGCAAGGATTGGATATCGGTCATGCGGCCTCCAGAGATGAGTTACGACGCATAGCTCTTGCCGAGCGCATCCATCGTGGCAACCGGCGCGGACAAGGACCATGAGTATCCCGGACGCACCCACCTCGCCCTCCGCCAAGGCTATCTGTCGGATTCGTATCGCGTTGCCACCGTCATGAATCGCATCGATCGCTTATGTTTATAGCAACTCCTGACCGATCCACCGGCCAATTCATAGGAGCCGCGCCCCACATGCCGACCTATCATGAAACCAGAGCCATGCTTGGAGATCGACATGATCAGGAAACCGGGTACGCATCGCATGCTCTCGCTGGCGCTGATGGCGCTCGGTGGAGTGCTGCTTTTCCTGGCGCCGGAAGACTTCTGGATCGGCACGCTGCTGCTGGCGGTGGGCGGGGCGCTGGAAGTCACGGGCGCGCTGATGCGGCGTCGCGAGGACAGCTAGCCCGGATATTGCATGAATACTCGCGCGCCCTCGCTGGCCCCTTATTCGCA
>CAZONS010000590.1:0-1623 GCA_964581195.1 uncultured Thiobacillus sp.
GATAGAACGCTTCGCGACCGGGGAAACGCGCGCGCTCGGCGAGCTCTTCCTCGATACGCAGCAGCTGGTTGTACTTGGCCATGCGGTCGGCGCGCGAGAGCGAGCCGGTCTTGATCTGCAGCGCGTTGCTGCCCACCGCGAGATCGGCGATGAAGGCATCCTCGGTCTCGCCGGAACGGTGCGAGATCACCGCGGTATAGCCGGCGCGCTTGGCGGTTTCGATGGCATCGAAGGTTTCCGACAGGGTGCCGATCTGGTTGACCTTGATCAGGATGGAATTGGCGATGTTCTTCTGGATGCCCTCGCGCAGGATCTTCGAATTGGTGACGAACAGGTCGTCACCGACGATCTGGATCCGCTTGCCCAGCTTGGCGGTATGCAGCGCCCAGCCCTCCCAGTCGCCTTCCGCCATGCCGTCCTCGATGCTGATGATCGGGTATTTGTCGACCCAGGCCGCGAGGTAGTCGGTGAACTCGGCGGAGGTGAGTTGCAGACCCTCGGACTCCAGCACGTAGCGGCCGTCCTTGTAGAACTCGGAAGCGGCGCAGTCGAGGCCGATCAGCACGTCGGCACCCGGGGTGTAGCCGGCGCCGGAAATGGCTTCCATGATGAACTTCAAGGCTTCCTCGTTGGACTTGAAGTTGGGCGCGAAGCCGCCCTCGTCACCGACGGTGGTGGGGTGGCCGGCCTTGTCGAGGATTTTCTTGAGGGTGTGGAACACTTCGGCGCCGCAGCGCAGGGCCTCGCGGAAGCTCTTGGCGCCCGCCGGGATGATCATGAATTCCTGCATGTCCACGCTGTTGTTGGCGTGGGCGCCGCCGTTGACGATGTTCATCATCGGCACCGGCAGGTGCATCGGGCCGGCGCCGCCGAGGTAGCGGTACAGCGGCAGCCCCGCGTCCTCGGCGGCGGCGCGGGCGCAGGCCATGGAGACGGCGAGGATGGCGTTGGCGCCGAGACGCGCCTTGTTGTCGGTGCCGTCCAGGTCGATCAGGGTCTGGTCGATCAGGTGCTGCTCTTCCACATCCAGGCCCAGGATGGCCTCGGCGATTTCGGTATTGACGTTCTCGACGGCCTTCAGCACGCCCTTGCCCATGTAACGGGACTTGTCGCCATCGCGCAATTCGATGGCCTCACGACTGCCGGTGGATGCGCCGGAGGGCACGGCGGCGCGGCCCAGCACGCCGGACTCCAGCAGCACATCGGCCTCGACGGTGGGGTTGCCGCGTGAATCCAGGATTTCGCGGGCGATGACATCAACGATTGCGCTCAATTTGTTTCCTCTTTTCTCTCAAAGTAGACAGCGGATGGCTGCCGATTAAACACGGGCTTCGATAAAGCCCTGTTGCTTCACCAAGGCGTCGATGTCCTTGAGGGTATGCAGCAATTCTTTCATCAAGTGCAGCGGCCAGGCATTGGGGCCGTCCGACAGCGCCTTGGCCGGGTCGGGGTGGGTCTCCGCGAACAGGCCGGCAATGCCGACCGCCACCGCCGCCCGCGCCAGTACCGGCACGAACTCGCGCTGGCCACCGGAACGGTCGCCCTGGCCACCCGGCTGTTGTACCGAATGGGTGGCGTCGAACACCACCGGGCAACCGGTCTCGCGCATGATCGCGAGCGCGC
>CAZONS010000591.1:0-1600 GCA_964581195.1 uncultured Thiobacillus sp.
AGCCTGACCGCCAGCATCGGCGTCAGCCTCTACCCCAGTGACGACCAGGATCCGGACACGCTGCTGCGGCATGCCGATCAGGCCATGTACCACGCCAAGCAGGCCGGACGCGGACGCTATACCTTCCATGACACGGAAGGCGATCGCCGCGCCCGCACTCACCGGGAGACCCGGGAGCGCATCCGCCAGGCTCTGGACAACGACGAATTCGAGCTGTTCTATCAGCCCCAGGTCAACATGCGCACGGGCAAGGTGGTGGGCGCCGAGGCGCTGATCCGCTGGCGCCACCCCCAGCGCGGCCTGCTCAGCCCGGCCGCCTTCCTGCCGGTGATCGAGAACACCGAACTGGACCCCATCCTCGGCGACTGGGTCCTGACGCGGGCGTTGACGCAACTGGACGCCTGGCGCGAACAGGGACTGGAGATCACGGTCAGCGTCAACATCTCCGCCCAGCACATCCAGCAAGGTGAATTCCTGGAACGACTGCGCACCCACCTGGCCGCCCATCCCGGCGTCTCGCCCCAGCAACTGGAACTGGAAATCCTGGAGACCGCGGCCCTGGAAGACCTGGCGCGGGTATCCGAGGTGATCCGCACCTGCCAGCACCTGGGCAGCGATTTCGCCCTGGACGATTTCGGCACCGGCTATTCCTCGCTCACCTATCTGAAGCACCTGCCGGTGCAGATCATGAAGATCGACCAGTCCTTCGTGCGCGACATGCTGCACGACCCCGACGATCTGGCCATCGTCGAGGGCGTCATCGCGCTCGCCGAGGCGTTCGGCCGCGAGGTCGTCGCGGAAGGGGTGGAGAATCTGGAATCCGGATTGTTGCTGATGCAACTCGGCTGCGCGGTCGCCCAGGGCTACAGCATCGCGCGGCCGATGCCGGCCGCCGAACTGCCCGGCTGGATCGAGAGATGGGACACCCCGCACGCCTGGAGCGAGGAGAACTTCCGGCGCTGGCACCGCGAGGACTTTGCCTTGCTGCTGGCCGAATACAGTCATCGCGAGTGGATCGACACCCTGACCGCGCACATCGAGAACGGCGCCGATGGCGAGGGTGACCGAACCGCCGCCCCGACGCTGGAACCGGAGCTCTGCCGCTTCGGCCGCTGGTACCACGGCTCCGGCCAGGTGCGTTACGGCGGCATGGCGGAATTCGCCGCCATCGACCCGGTGCATCGGCGCATCCATGATCTGGGCGTCGAACTGCTCGGCCTGTTGCATGACGGCAAGCTGGACGCGGCGCGCGCGCGCCTGCCGGCGCTGTTCGCCCTGCGCGACGAGCTTCTGGCCAGGCTGCGCGCGCTGCAAAACCTGATCGTCTCGCGCGAGGCGGGCACGCGATAAGCGGCGTAGCCCGGATGCGGCGATAGCGAAATCCGGGGAGCTGGCTTGAGCGCATCGGCGCCCCCGGATTCTGCCCGGTGCCATTGCCAGGCGCCGCGAACGCGGCCTAAAATGGCCACCCAATAGCCAGATTAGCCGATCCACATGCTGGAAACCCCCATCACGGAAGCGAAAAACACATTCACCGCGCTCGTCCATCAGGTCGAGGGCGGCGAGGTGGTGCATCTGACCCGGCATGGCCGGCCGGTGG
>CAZONS010000592.1:0-1588 GCA_964581195.1 uncultured Thiobacillus sp.
CGGTGGAACTGAGCGCGGCGCGGATCAGGTCAGCGTCCTCCGGGTCAGGGGAAAAGAAGGCCTGGGTGGAGGTGTTGGCCAGCATGGCCTGCACAACCGGCTCCAGTCCTTCCATGCTGCGCATCATTGAGAGCGACTGCACCAGGATGAACATCCGTGCCCCGAACTTGGCGCCTTCGGAGAGCATGGCCTCCAGGCGCATGCCCGAGCCGATCTCCTGGGCTTCGTCCACGATGAAATAGAAAGGCCTGGGATTGTTGAGCGTGACCTGGCGAAAGGCGGCATCAAAAACGTTGTAGACCACGCCGGCGGTCAGGCGCGCGCCTTCCCGCCCCATCTCACCGGCCGGCAGGCGCAGGACAATCCAGGCTTTTTCATCGACCCACCTGCGCATGTCCACAAAGCGGTCCTGGTGCATCGCTGCGAACAGCCAGGGCGAGAGTTCGAGCGCCATCGCCTTGGATAAAATCGGCGAGACGACTTCGGTGATCCAGGACGGGTTGTTGCGGTAGCCGCTGCCGTCTTCCTTGGCGGTCTGTCCGAGCAGGGCGTCCAGGGCCAGCGCGCCGATGCGGTCCACCGGCGAAAGCAGTTCGGCGGTCTTGTGGCGCCAGTCCTGCTTGAAGGCCGCAAAGACCACATGTAACAGGCCCATGCGGAATTCGGGATGCTGCATGTTCCAGGCGTGCGCCAGTTTGAACAGACCCAGCAAAGCGGCCTGCATGCGCGGGCCACAGTAGTCGTCCCAGATGCGCCGCCCGACCTGCACAATCGCATTGCCGGCCCAGGTGAAGTCCGGCACGGCCAGTAGGTTCAGGGGCACGACTTCGGGCTGGTCCGGGGTGATGATGCGCAGGCGCTGGATGGCTCTGGCACGTTGTTCGGGAGGCAGTTCGTCGATGATGGTCAGGAAGGCGTCCGCCAGCGAAACGTGTGGATCGACCAGGAAGATGCCGGGGGCCTCATCGCCCTTCTCGACCAGGCGTTTGAGCAGCCCATAGGCAAAAGAAGTCTTGCCGGTGCGGCTGCCGCCGGTCGCGAGGCCGTGCCCGTCCGGGTCGATGCCAATGTCTTCCGCAGTGGCGGCGCTCATGCCAATTTTGAACTGCGCCTCCACCAGGGGCCGCGCGGGCGGCGGGGCCGGCACATCCTGGCGTACCGAACGATCCAGCACCCCGCTGCCTTCGCCGGTCTGGGGCGGGGCGATCAGGGCAGCCAGGTCGGCGCCAGCCAGCGGCAGGACATGGGCGCGCACGGCCGGCCAGTCGGCAGGCAGAACCTGCCAGGCCTGTTCACCGGCCAGCAGTCGCAGTTCCTCCGGCTGGATGCCGTGCAGGCTGAAGGCCACCTGGAAAAGGGCGTCGTTCAGGCGGCGCTCGAGGGCATCCTTGGGGATCGAGCGCCAGCGCATCCATTCCAGCGTGCCAATCGCCGCGACGACCACCATCAGCCCGCCCGATAGCAGTCCCAGCAGCCCGGCCAGGAAGCCCAGCCAACCGGCGGCCCAGGCCCCGGCGCTCAGCCCGGCGGTCAGGACGCCGACAAATAACAAGCCGCGCCAGAGCAGCAGGCGCAGCGCCCAGGGATT
>CAZONS010000593.1:0-1567 GCA_964581195.1 uncultured Thiobacillus sp.
GGTCTAACCGCCCCAAGCTCGTCATCTCTGCGGAACGCGCGGGCTCGGGCGTCGTCGCGCTCCTCTTTGGCCTTCTTCCCGCCCCAAGCTCGTCATCTCTGCGGAACGCGCGGGGCGTTCGCGCCGCGTTCACGAGCGGCCCCATGGTCCCGCCCCAAGCTCGTCATCTCTGCGGAACGCGCGGGCTACAAGATGATCAAAAAGACCGAGCCGACAAGGCCGCCCCAAGCTCGTCATCTCTGCGGAACGCGCGGGCTTATCCGTCGCCCAGACTCTGTCTCGACACGAGACCGCCCCAAGCTCGTCATCTCTGCGGAACGCGCGGGGTCCGAGTGAGTTTGCAGCGACGCCGCGAAGCCCGGGCTCACGAGCAGCAGGAAAATCGCGGCCAGCAGGACACGCGCGAAGACCAGCATCTCGGGCCCGAGCACGGGCGCACCGATGCGCATGAACAGGAAAGACGCTCCCCAGATGGCGGACAACAGGAGCAGGCGGACAAGACTGGTGGTATTCATGGCCGGATCGACTGGCGTGGTGGGAGACACGATAGGCGATCCGCTGGTCCAACATCAATCCGGTTCTTGCGGATTTCGGCACCGGCAAGCCTGGATCAATGCCCCCGCGAGCCCGGCTTGGACGAGAACAGCGCCGCCTGCGGACGCGGCTTCCTGGGATGCGCGGCAGGCTGCGGGCCGGGCCTGGGCGCGGGCTTGGCGGTAGCGCCCGGTTTGCCCTGGCCCTGCGGCGCACGTCCGGAGGCGCTGCGGTTGCCGGGCTGGCCCTGGCCCTGAGATTGTCCCCTGCCCTGGGATTGCCCCTGGCGCGGGCCGCTGTTCTGGCGCGGCGCGCCGCGACCCTGCGGCGGGCGTGGCGGACGCTCGTCGGACATCAGGTCGGCCTTGGCCGGCGGCACGAAATCCGGGTCGACCTCGACGCGCACGATGGCACGCTTGATCAGCTTCTCGATATCGCGCAGATAGCTCAATTCCTCGTCATCCACCAGCGACAACGCCGCGCCGGTGGCGCCGGCGCGGCCGGTGCGGCCGATGCGGTGCACATAGTCTTCCGGCACGTTGGGCAGCTCGAAGTTGACCACCTGCGGCAGCTGGTCGATGTCGATGCCACGCGCGGCGATGTCGGTGGCGACGAGCACCCGCACGCTGCCGTCCTTGAAGCTGGCGAGCGCCTTGGTGCGCGCCGCCTGGCTCTTGTTGCCGTGGATCGCGGCGGCGGTGATGCCGTCCTTGTTGAGCTTCTCGGCGAGCTTGTTGGCGCCGTGCTTGGTGCGGGTGAAGACCAGCACCTGCTGCCAGTCGTGGCGCTTGATCAGGTGCGCCAGGAGGTCGCGCTTGTGCGCCTGCGGCACGCGGTGCAGCGACTGCTCGACGACTTCCACCGTGGTGTTGCGGCGCGCGACTTCGACGCTTTTCGGGTTGTGCAGGAGGCCGTTGGCGAGCGCGCGGATCTCGTCGGAGAAGGTCGCCGAGAACAACAGGTTCTGTCGCGCCTTCGGCAGCACCGCGAGCACTTTCTTGATGTCGCGGATGAAGCCCATGTCCAGCATGCG
>CAZONS010000594.1:0-1554 GCA_964581195.1 uncultured Thiobacillus sp.
TCGACGGCTTCGGAGAGGATGCGCTCGAAGATGACGCGCCGCTCGTCCCAGTCGACCTCCAGCTTTTGCCGGCTTTCGTGGTAGCGGCAGCCGCTGCACACCCCTTCCTCGTCGAGGATGATGGTGGGCTTGGCGTTTTCCGGGTACAGGCATCTCGCGCAATAGCGCATGGGTCACTCCTCTCTGCGGACAGCGATGCCGGATTGTACGAGGTGACGCTTGGCCTTGCGGCTGCTGTGCTCGGTGTAGTGAAACTGGTTGGCGACGGCGACGGCATCGGCGCCCGCGTTCAACCCGGCGACCAGGTGGTCCCAGTGGAAGACGCCGCCGAAGGCGATCACCGGCACCGATACCGCCTGGCAGACGGCGGCCAGGGTATCGAGGTCGTAGCCCTTGCGGGCGCCGTCGTGGTCGACCGAGTTGAAGAAGACTTCCCCGGCGCCCAGCGCCTCGGCGCGCCGCGCCCAGGCGACCGGGTCGCTGCCGGTGGCGCGGCGACCGCGATCCACCATGGCTTGTACCTGACCCGCTTCATCCCGCTTCACGTCGATCGAGGCGACGATGCACTGGCGTCCATAGCGGCGCGCCAGGGCGGTGACCCCCTCGGGGTCATCCGCCAGCAGGGTGTTGATCACCAGCTTGTCGGCGCCGTTGCTGAGCAAGGCGCGGGCATAGTCCATGTCGGTGATCCAGCCGCCCACCGCGAGCGGGACGAAACACTGCTCGGAGATCCGGCCGACCGCGTCGAGGAAGCCCTGGCGACTGTCGCTGGAGGGCGAGACGTTGAGCATGACGATTTCATCGACCGCCCATTTGTTGAAGCACTCCACCGCGTGCACCGGGTCGTAGTGGATGACGTTGGTGTGCTTGAAGCGCACGCTCTGCACCACCTGGCCGTCACGCAGGATGAGCACGGCGATGAGTCGTTTTTTCAGCATGGCGATGTGCTCATGCGGGATTCCAGGCCAGGAAGTTCTTCAACAGGCGCAGGCCGACCTGCTGGCTCTTCTCCGGGTGGAACTGGGCGCCGGCCACATTGCCCCGCGCGAAGGCGGCGCAATAAGGCACGCCGTACTCGCCCGTCAGCAGGAGGTCGCCGGGATCGGCGCAATCCGCGTAGTAGCTGTGCACGAAGTAGAAATCGCTGCCGTCGTGGATGCCTTCGAGCAGGGGATGGCCGGAAGCGGCCGGACGCACGTCATCCCAGCCCATGTGCGGCACCTTGAAGCCGGGCGCGCCGGGAAAACGCCGCACCCGGGCGTCGATCCAGCCCAGTCCCGCATGCGGCGCGTCCTCCGGCGCGTCTTCCTCGGACGCGCGGCACATCAACTGCATGCCCAGGCAGATGCCGAGGATCGGCCGTCCGGTCTGGCGCGCCTGGTCCAGCGCGGCGCCGAGGCCGCTGTCCAGCAGATGGCGCATGGCCTGATCGAAGGCGCCAACGCCGGGGACGATGAGCCGCGCGCAGGCCGCCAGCGCATCCGCCTGGCTGACGACCCGCGGCTCGGCGCCGGCCGCGCGCACCGCGTTGGCGACCGAACGCAGGTTGCCCAT
>CAZONS010000595.1:0-1551 GCA_964581195.1 uncultured Thiobacillus sp.
TGGTCTTGATCTTGTCGGTGATCTGGCCGAACAGGGCGGCGTCGTTGATCTCGGACACCACGTCGGCGAGGCCGTAGAGCTCTTCGGTGGCGGACACTTCCTTGAGGGCGCCGGCGAGCGCCTTGCCGGCGGCGGCGGCGTCGTTCAGCGCCAGCCACTGGCCCATGCCGACGGCGACCTTCTCGCTGCCGTCCATGGCGAAATCGGCGCCCTGGCCGAGCATCTCCTGGGCCTTGGCGGCATCGCCGAGGGCCTGGTAGCCGATGGCCAGGGTGACGAAATCCTTGGTGAACATGGCGTCACCCGCGACCTTGTCGAGCGCGGCCTTGGCGCCGGCATCCCCGGTGAAGGCGGCGCCGGCGAGGATGTCCTTGGCATAGGCCATGTCGGCCGGCGCCTCGAAGCATTCGCGGGCGAGGTCGAACAGATCGGCGGCTTTGGCGGCGGAAGCGACGCGGGCGGCGAGGGTGTCACGGGTAGCCATGAGACAACTCCTTGAGAATTTTAGGAAAGCGGGAATTTCGCGGACAGCGCGCGAGTTTACCGAGGCGACCGCCCCATGTCAGCGAAGCTTTGTTTATGGGGCGATGGGGGAGGCTTATGGACACGCGCCCGAAGCCCACTGTGAGTTGGGGTTGGATCACCAGACGTCGCATAATCCGACTGATTCGCTCAACAATGGGCTGTGCCCTTTTTGGAGTTCGATCATGCCCAATTCAGTCCTCACGAACGCGTTGGATCTCGGCGCGCTCGTCAATGCCGTCCAGAAGAATTGCGATATCTCGGATGCCCAGTATGCCGGGGACCTGACCTTGTGCACCTTTCTCCTGAAGATGCGCGAGTTGTACCGGTGGGAAAACGACATTCCGTTCAGCCAGGAGATGCCCAAGTCCGAAGTCGGTACCTGGATGAACGATCGTGAACAGGTCTGGGAGACGCTGGAGGCCGCCTCGTTCGAGCCCTTGCCATTGCCGGATGCGGAGATCGACCCGTTCGAGGTGGCCGCCGCCAATGCGCGCCTGCTGCCGCTGGGGCTGGTTTACTCGGGCGGCTTTGGCCGTTCCTGCAAGCCGCATTTCTTTCTCGGTCGCCTGTTGCGCGCCGAGGCGCGTGATGGCCATCGCATTTTCGTGTCCGACTGCGAATACGCTCGCGACCTGGACGCGCCGCCCGGCATGCTGCTGGACGGCATGATCTTCGTGCGCACCGAGGCCTTGCGCCGCTGGCTCTGGGAGCGCTACGAGGAATGGCGCTGGAATCGGCGCAATGAGGCAATGGGGCGCGCGATCGCCTGCTATGACTTTGATCGGGATGTCGATGACGCCTTGCGGGCGATGACCGAAACGGAAACCGAATCGGTCATCCTGCATGAACTGGGGGAAGTGAAGGCGGGCGCGGCGCTGGGGGCCGCGTGGGAGCGTTTGCTCGTCGACCTGATGCGCACGCGCGGGGAGATCATGGCGCGGGCGGTGCGGGATCTGTTGGCGGACTGCGAATCGACTCTGCCGGGTTTGCTGGCGCGGCGCGATCCCGCCGCCATTCATTTCTACT
>CAZONS010000596.1:0-1547 GCA_964581195.1 uncultured Thiobacillus sp.
ACCCTGACCTTTTCGGAAGCCGGCGTGCATGGCGACAACACCGACGGCATCGGCCTGGTCAACGACCTCGTCACCAACCTGGACTTCGATCCGGCCGGCAAGCGCGTGCTGCTGATGGGCGCCGGCGGCGCCGCGCGCGGGGTGATCCTGCCGCTGCTGGAACGGGTGCCGGCCGAGTTGTTCATCGTCAACCGGACGGCGGCGAAGGCGGCGGAACTGGCGCGCCACTTCGACGCTCCCGGATTCCGCTTCGCTTCATCCGGGCTACGGGGGGGCGGCTACGACGATATCGACGGCCAATATGACCTGGTGATCAACGCCACCGCCGCCAGTCTGGCCGGGGACCTGCCACCGCTGCCGGTCGGGCTGTTCGCCGACGGCGCGCTGGCCTACGACATGATGTACGGCAGGGACACGCCCTTTCTCGCCTTCGCCCGTGGCGAGGGGGCGCGCGGCGCCGATGGCCTGGGCATGCTGGTGGAGCAGGCCGCGGCGGCGTTCTTCCACTGGCGCGGGGTGCGGCCCGAGACCCGACCGGTCATCGCCCAGCTGAGGGCCGGCTGATGTTTCGCCTGGTCTGGAAGAGTCTGTTGTGGCTGGTGGCCCTGTTCCTGCTCATGCAGTTCTGGTACCTCGGTCATGTGTTCTGGTGGAAGGCCTTCGACCCGTCCTCCACCGCCTTCATGGAAGCCGGCCTGGCGCGCTTGCAGGAGAAGAATCCGGATGCGGAATTGCGCTACCGCTGGGTGGACTACCCGCGCATCTCGCCGCATCTCAAGCGCGCGGTGGTCGCCGCCGAGGACAGCAAGTTCCTGGCGCACGAGGGCTTCGACTGGGAAGCCCTGGAAAAGGCGGTGGAGAAGAACATCAAGAAGGGCCGTTTCGCCGCCGGTGGCTCCACCATCAGTCAGCAACTGGCGAAGAACCTGTTCCTGTCCGCCTCGAAGAACCCCTTCCGCAAGGGGCAGGAAGCCATCATCACGGTCATGATCGAGCAGGTCTGGAGCAAGCGCCGCATCCTGGAGGTCTATCTCAACGTGATCGAATGGGGCAATGGCATCTACGGCGCCGAGGCGGCCGCGCGCCGTTACTTCAAGGCTTCGGCGGCCAACCTGGGGCCGGGCCAGGCGGCGCATCTGGCGGCGATGATTCCGAATCCGCGCTACTACGAGAACCATCGCAACGCGCGCGGCCTGTTGCGCAGGCAGGGCATCATCGCGGCGCGGATGTGGCAGGTTTCGGTGCCGCGCTGAGTGGCATCGGGGCCGTCGCCGTCGCCGTCGCGCGGGGTCTTTCGAAACCGGATGCCTCGCGTTAAACGGTTAGAATTCGCCGGCCTTCAAACACGCGACCCAGCCGGCCCATGAGCGACCAGCACGAAACTCCCGCGCAAGCGTCCGTCGAGGACAGCCTGAGGCAGGTCATGGACCTGCTGGCGCGGCATCGTCTGGTGGAGAACCTGGTGCACAAGCAGGACATGCCGCGTCACGATCTGGTCGAGTCGCTGGTGCACAAGCAGAATCTGGCCAAGCTCCAGAGCAGGCTGG
>CAZONS010000597.1:0-1538 GCA_964581195.1 uncultured Thiobacillus sp.
CGGCGCATTTCTTCAAGCAGTTTGTTGGTATCGACATCCGAAGGGGGATAGGCCACAGCCGGCACGCCCGCGCCGTTGGCCCAGGAGGCCATGCCATCCCCGGTTCCCGCCACAACGAAAATCAGCTTGCCGCGCTCGGCGGCCTTGACCAGGCTTTCCGGCGAGACGGATGATTCGGGCGAAACCACCACAACCGCGCGGAAGTCAAACAGGTCGATGTGCTGCGGGGTGAAGGCCGCCACCTGGGCCACAACAGAATGGCCCTGTTCGGCGAACAAGAGTCCCAGCCGGGAAGTGACGGTCCCAGCACCCAAAAGCAGTACCTGCATCAGCGGCCGCCTTTCAGGACATCTTCGCGGTCGGCCTCGAACTGGTCTTCAAAGTCCCAGTAGGTGAAGCCGGCGGTGGGGTCTTCATCGCCGCGCGCCATGAGCGAGACGACCAGTTTGTCGCCCTGTTGGAGCGCCAGCGCCAGCACTTCGCGGGCTTCGTTGGGAATGAGCAGGATGAGCATGCGGGTTTGCGAAAAATCATTGAAGGTGCTCTGGCTGGTTTCTCCGTTCTCATCCGTGGTCTGGACCGGCAGGCCCTGCACGGAAATCACACGCACACCCATCGGGAACAGGTCTTTGGCGAGTGGCGGGAAGGTGCGACCGAGCGCTTCGGCCAGGGCGCTTTCGGCGGAGGAGGGGGTCGCGGCCGGCTGCGGGTTGGCCGGTACCACCACGGTTTCCGGCATGGGTGTCGGGGTGGACTGTTCGTGCGGGCGGGAGGCAATCACGACCGTGACGCCAACCAGGTCGCCGGGCAGGAAGGAGGCCGCATCCGGGGATACCAGGTTCATGGCATCCAGCGGCAGGGGGAAGAGCGAATAGCCGGGATACTGCGCCAGCACCGCCGACAGGCGTGTGTCCTCCGCGGCTTTGGCGACAATCGCGCTGCGGAAAACCGGCTGGCCGGCAAAGATGGGCTGGGCCACAATACCGCCCACAACCGCTTCGGCTTCATCCGCCGGGATGTAGAGCGCGGCGTTGTCATCTTCGAAGACCGTCTTTTCCGCCAGTGTATCGGGGGTGATGACCTCCCCGATGGACAGGTCGCGGGTGGCGGAGAGTACCGTTACGGTGGGTGGACGCTGGGCCGCACCCATCGCGCTGAGCAGGACAAAGGCCAGCAGGAAGACACCGATTGAGACAACCAGCACCACCAAATTAATACCGGTGCCCATGAGACGTTTAAGCATTGGAAACCTCCAAGTTGGAATAAGACAGGCCGCTTTGGGAAACGGCTTGCTGGAAGGCGGGATTGCCCGCCGTTTTCGCTTCGAGACGCTCCAGCGCCTGCTTGAGACAGGCGTGGAAAATGACCAGGACAAAGTCTGCATTCAGATGCGGGGAGGTAAACAGGCTCTCTTGTGCCGAGACAACCTGCAGCACGCCGGAAAGCGCCTCGGCCTCGCACAGGGCTTCTGCCGACAGACGCGGCATGTCGGGGTAGCAGAACTGGACCAGGTCGGCCAGACGCCGGCGCGTATCGGC
>CAZONS010000598.1:0-1535 GCA_964581195.1 uncultured Thiobacillus sp.
CACCTACTTCGGCGGCAGCGAGCAGTTGGTCGGCACGGCCAACATCGAAGTCAGCTTCGACGTGGAAATGCAGTCCAGCGGTGCAGCCGGCACCGCGCCCGCATTCGGCCCGCTGCTGCGCGCCTGCGGCCTGGCAGAGACCATCACCGCCAGCACTCGCGTGGAGTACAACCCCATCACCGACAGCATGGAGTCGGCGACGATCTACTACTACAGCGACGGCGCGCTGCACAAGCTTCTGGGCGCGCGCGGCAGCTTCGACATCAAGATGGGCGTGGGCGAGCGCCCGGTGTTCAACTTCAAGTTCATCGGCAAGGATGGCGGCATCAGCGCCGCGGCAAATCCCAGCCTCACGCTCACCGGCTTCAAAACGCCTGCCATCATCACCGACAGCAACACCAACGATCTGCTGCTCGGCTGCACCTACGCCACCGGATCGCTCTCCGGCGGCACCAGCTATGTCAGCCGTGGCCTGGAGCTGCAAAGCGGCAACGACGTCCAGTTCATACCGCTGCTTGGCAGCGAGCAGGTCGGCATCGTCAACCGCGCCATGGCCGGCAAGATCGCGCTCGAGCTGACCGCCGCGCAGGAAGTGACCTTCATGGGCTACGTCAAGGCCAACACCACGCAGAGCATCGGCCTTCAGCACGGCAGCACGGCGGGTTACATCAGCATCCTCTATGCCCCCACGGCCCAGCTCATCAACCCCAGCAAGGAAGACCAAAACGGCCTGCTGCTATGTGGCTATGACCTTCGCCTGGTGCCGTCTTCCGGCAACGACGAACTGCAACTCTGCTTCAAATAAACCATGGCAAATTTCAAGCTCAATCCCAACCCCACATTCTGGGTCAAGACCAAAGTCCGCGCGCCGGGCGGCGAACAGTCGGAGTTCGAAGTCGAGTACCGGCACAAGGGCAAAGCCGCCCTCCAGGCCTTCCTGGAGTCTGCCAAAGGCCGCGAGGAATCCGATGTGATCGCAGACATCGTCGTCAGCTGGCGAGGCATGGATGTCGACTATTCGCCGGAGAACCTCAAGACCATGCTCGACAACTACCCCGGCATGGCCAACCTCATGCTGATTGACTACAGCGTCGAGCTCAACAAGGCCCGCGCGGGAAACTGAGACAGGCCGCCCGGGAGATGGCGACGGGCGGCTCAGACGAAACCGAAGACGCCCTCGGCGCCATGGGCCTCAAGCTCGAAAACGCGCCGGATAAAGACTTTGAGGTCTGGCCGGAGAACTGGCTACCGATCAGCGTCTTCAATTCCCTCAACACGCAATGGCGCATCGCCCCAAACGGGCGGCGCTACGGGCTGGACTACGCCGCGATCCAGGCCACGCTGCAACTCATGCGCGTGCCGCAAATAGAGTGGGCCGAGCTGTTCCAGGCCTTGAGAAGCATGGAAGCTGAATTTCTGGAGGCGATCAGTGGCTGATTTCGAAGTGAAGGTCACCGGGCTGAAAGAGGCGCAAAAGGCGCTCTACGCCTTCAGCCAGCAGCTGGGTGATCGAGTCGTCATCAAGGCCCTCACCA
>CAZONS010000599.1:0-1534 GCA_964581195.1 uncultured Thiobacillus sp.
CCCGGCGACTTCGTGGCGCGCTATGGCGGCGAGGAATTCGTCATCCTCCTGCCCGGCATCACCCGCGAGGGCGCGCGCGCGCTCGCGGAACAGGCGCGCGCCGACGTCGAGGCCAAGCGCATCGCCCATGCCGTCTCCGACGTTTCGCCCCACGTCACCATCAGCATGGGTGGCGCCACCTGTGACGCCGTGGCCGCCGCGGGAGAGGACATGGATCTGTTTCGCCTGGCCGATGCCTACCTGTACGAAGCCAAGCATGGCGGCCGCAACCGGGTCGCCTGGGCGCCGGACAACTGAGACTGCAGCGGCGGGCGGCCTGACCGGGTCGCGCGCGGCCGCCTCCCGGCTCAGGCCGACTTGCCCTTCTGCAGGCGTTCGACCGCCCACACGGCCGCTTCCACCCGCGAGCGCAGACCGAGCTTGCGCAGGATGTGTTTGACATGGACCTTGACCGTCCCTTCCGCGATGTCCAGTTCGCGGCCGATCACCTTGTTGCTGAGGCCGCCGGCAATGAACTCGAGGATGCGGGTCTCCTGTTCGGTCAGACCGGCGTCGTCGACGCTCTCCGGACGATTCTGCCGGCGGATCGCCACCGCCAGCAGGTGCGTCAGCGCATCGGAGATGATGACGCGGCCGGAGGCGGCCGCCTCCAGGCTCTCCACCATCTGTTCCGGCTCCATGTCCTTCAGCAGATAACCGTCGGCGCCGCCGCGCAGCGCCGCGACCAGATCCTCGGCCTGATCGGAGACGGTCACCATGACCACCCGGGTATCGCCATCGCCCGCCTTGACGACCCTGAGCACATCGAGTCCGCTCATGTCCTTCATGTTGAGGTCGAGCAGGAGCAGATCGGGTTTGACCCGCCTGACCAGATCGATGCCGTCGCGACCGTTGGCGGCCTCGCCGACCAGTCGGAAGCCATTGATGGTGTTGAGCAGCTGGATCAGGCCGCGACGGAACAGGGGATGGTCATCGACGATGACGACGCTAATCTCGGAGGGGGTCATGATGGGTTGGGGTCGGTGAGGGATTCGGCCAGGAAACGCAGCAACACCCGGGTACCGCCTTCGGGCCGTTCCATGATGTCGATCTGGCCATGCAGGCCCTGGGCACGCTCGCGCATGATGGAGAGCCCGTAATGTAACGTGTCGCCGGGCGCCTGGTGGCTGATATGCGAGACCCCGATGCCGTCATCCTCGATGCGGGCCTCCATGGCCCCATTCCCCTGATGGATCACCCGCACCCAGGCCTGGCCGCAGTGGGCATGCCGCAACACATTGGAAAGCGCCTCGCGCACGATCTGCAGCGTATGCATTTCCTGGTTGGGTGTGAGATGGATGCCGCCCAGGCGGGTTTCCAGCGTGATCGGCATGCCCCCTCGCGCCGCGTATTCATCGACTGTGGCCCCCAGCAGGGTGATGAAATCACCCTCCATCTTCAGGCGGAAGGTGGCCAGGAGTTCACGCAACTGCCGGTAAGCGGCGGAGATGCCCTCGCGCAGGTCGCGCAGGGTGGCCACCGCTTCCGCGCCACG
>CAZONS010000600.1:0-1533 GCA_964581195.1 uncultured Thiobacillus sp.
ATATGCCTTTAGTTAGACTCCGGGCAATTTGGGTCATCAATACACCACTTCCTTCTTGATGCTGATGCAGCCCTGCCCCGCCGGCATCAGATAGATCTTGGCGTTGGGGCCGCCGTCGAGCGTGAAGATGTGCTGCCGCAGCGGCTTGGAGAGGCTGAAATTGGGGAAGGTGGCGGCGACCTGCTCACAGGTTCCAGCCCAGTAGGTGACGGCTTCGTAGACACCGTCGCAGCCCGTGGCGGAAGGGCTGTAGGCGGTGTTGACATAGGACAGGCCGTTGGTGCCGAGCACTTCCATCGAAACCGAACTGAGACCGCGATCCACCTCGCGCGGCGGCAGGAAGACGGCGGCGCCGCTGCTGACCGCGCCATTGGTGAGGAAGTTACTGACCTGGTCGATGCGGCCGAGGCATTGGCGGACACCGTTCTGGGCGGCGAAATTGGCGATCGGACCGAGGGCGGGTTGGGCCACCTGCACCGGCTGCGCGGGTTGCGCTATCGGTGCCCGGGCCGCCGGCGCGGCGGCTTGCGCCTTCTTCGCGGGCGGCGCCGCGTGGATGGGGGCGGCCAGGAGCATGGCGAAGCATGCGAGGATGGCGGCGATGCTGTGTCTGGACGTGGTTGACATGAGGGCGGTGATGACGGAAGCGGCGGCAGTGTAGCACGCGAGTTGGGCGCCTTTCGGGGCGGGGGATTCGCGACGGAATGCCGCTACTACGGCCGCTGGGGGGCGATGCGGCGCTGGCTCGCGCGCGAATTTCGGGCACATTCCGTGGCGGTGACGTCCCCAAAGAGCCTGCTGGAAGCCGGCGCTACAACAGGCGTAGCCCGGATGCAGCCCGCGCGCCACCGTTTGTCCAAGCGCCGTGGGTGGCGGGGCGGAATCCGCGAGATTGCCGATACGCCGAGCAAAATCCCCGGATTCCGCTATCGCTTCATCCGGGCTACGCCGGGAGGCGCGCTTACTTCAGGAACAGGGCATAAGCCTTGTTGCGCGATTCGTTCCAGTAGCGATAGCCCAGGCCGTCCAGGAATACCTGCAACGCATCCCGCTGCTCCGGCGCGACCTGGATGCCGACCAGGACACGGCCGAAGTCGGCGCCGTGATTGCGGTAGTGAAACAGGCTGATATTCCAGGCGTGGCTCATGCTGTTGAGGAACTTCATCAGGGCGCCGGGCCGCTCCGGGAATTCGAAGCGGTAGAGCACTTCGTTTTCCGCCTGTGGCGCGCGGCCGCCGACCAGGTGGCGAATGTGCAGCTTGGCCATCTCGTTGTCGGAGAGGTCCAGCACGGGGAGATCGTGCTTCTCCAGGCTGGAGAGCAGGCGGTCGACCTCGGCGCGGTCGTGCACCTGGACGCCGACGAAGATGTGGGCGATCTCGCGGTCGGCGTAGCGGTAGTTGAATTCGGTGATGGCGCGGGCGCCGAGCAGGGAACAGAAGGCCTTGAAGCTGCCGGGCCTTTCCGGGATGGTCACGGCCAGCACGGCTTCCCGCTTCTCGCCCAGTTCGGCCCGCTCGGCGACGAAGCGCA
>CAZONS010000601.1:0-1526 GCA_964581195.1 uncultured Thiobacillus sp.
CATGCTGGGCGGTTCACTGCTGACGAAGCCCGCCCATGCCCAGAAGAATTCGAAAAAAACATACCTTCCCGACTAGAACTTTCGTTATAAACGGACGTATTTTTTTGTCCCGACGGAATCATGGCCCAAACCCCCAACCTCATCGGCACGGCAGTCATGGCCTTGCTTCGCGAGCGCGGCGAGACCGCGACTCCCGAAAACTACGAGCGTGCGTATTACGAGATCTCCGGTTTGCCGCCCCCCGTCAAGACTGAGGCCGCTCAGACGCGTGGCGACAGCCCGGACTGCGGGGAACTTCTCGCCGCGTTGCGCCAGGTGCTGGAGGAAGTCACCAACAGGACCGCGCATCTCGCCAGTGACCTGGGTGAGAAGAACCAGGGTCTGTCCGACAACGTCAGCTCCCTGAAATCGTCACGCGACAAGAATGAAATCCTGCGCCTGCTCTCCGCCGTGGTGATGCAGGCGAGCAGCATCCACAGCACCGTGGAATCCAGCCATCACGAGTTGCTGGAAACCCGCCAGGCGCTCTCGCGGATGCAGATGGAACTGGTGGAAACCCGCCAGATGCTCAATGAGGACGCGCTGACCGGAGCCCTCAACCGACGCGGCCTGGACATGACCCTGGCGCGCGAGATGGCGCGCGCGCATCGCCAGAAGTCGCAACTCACCCTGGCCATGCTGGACCTCGATCACTTCAAGAAAATCAATGACATCCACGGACATGAGGTCGGCGATCTGATGCTGCTGCACTTCACCAACCTGGTGCGTTCGGTCATGCGCAAATCCGACGCGCTGGTGCGCTACGGCGGCGAGGAGTTCACCATGATCCTGCCCGACACCGACAGTCGCGGCGCCCAGTTCGTGCTCGGGCGCCTGCAACACCTGATGGCGCGCACCCCGCTGGCCTATGAGGGCAAGAAGATCAGCGCCACCTTCAGCGCCGGCATCGCCACCCTGAAGGCCGATGAAAACGGCCACGCCCTGCTGCGCCGCGCCGACGAGGCGGTCTTCGCCGCGAAACGGGCCGGCCGCAACGCCATCAGGCTGGCGCAGTAGCCTTTCCTGTAGCGCGGGCGCCCAGCCCGATCCCCGGATTCCGCTATCGCTTCATCCGGGTGACGCCCGCTCGCATCAATCCTCGCGGCGAAACTCGCCCTCGATGACATCGCCGCCGCCGCGCGCCTGATTCGGCGGCGGCGAGGGGGGAACGGCGCCGGGTCGCCGCGCGGTCGGCCAGAGCAGAAGCAGCATGGCGAACAGATCGGAACCGGCGCCGGGAAGGATCAACAGCACCCCGGCGAACAGGCGGCGGCCGCTCGCCCAGATTTCGCCGAAGGGGGCCTCGCCGCGCGCCATCGACTGCCTCACCCGCGTCGGCAGATCACTGTGCTGGGCACGTATCAGGGAGACCCCGATCCAGACGGCTGAAATCAGCCAGACCAGGGTCCAGCCCCAGCCGATTTTTTGCGCAATCTGGTAAATGCCCACTATTTCCAGGGCTGGAATGGCGATGGCTATAATCAGCC
>CAZONS010000602.1:0-1522 GCA_964581195.1 uncultured Thiobacillus sp.
TCCACCTCGATCTGGACGCTGACTTTCCCCGCCGCCAGGGCGAAAGCGGCGTCCAGCGCCGGCCGGATGCCGCCGGCCGCCGCGATGTGGTTTTCCTTGATCAGGATGCCGTCATGGAGGCCGATGCGCTGGTTTTCACCGCCGCCACATCTCACCGCGTATTTCTGCGCGATGCGCAAGCCGGGCAGGGTCTTGCGAGTGTCGTAGATGCGCGCGCGGGTGCCGGCGATGGCCTCGACATGGCGGCGCGTCACCGTTGCCACGCCGGACAGGGTTTGCAGGAAGTTCAAGGCTGGCCGCTCGGCGCTGAGCAGCGCCCGCGCCGGGCCGCTGATGTCGCAGAGGACTTGTCCCGCCGAGACGCGGTCGCCGTCGCGAGCGTTCCAGGCGATCCGGGTCGCGGCATCGAGTGTGATGAAACAGGCGTCGAACCAGGCGGTGCCGCACAACACGGCGTCCTCGCGGCTGATGACGCGCGCATGCGCCTGCGCCGCGGCGGGGATGAGCAGCGCGGTGAGGTCGCCGTCGCCGATGTCTTCATCGAGCGCGGCACGGACGTTGCTGGCAATTGTGTCTTGCAGGGAGGCGATCATGTCTTGCGTGTGGGCGGAGTCATCGGGTCGCTACCGACGTTACATGCGTCGGGATTGTAGGGGGGCGGGATGGGGCTGTCATAACTTCGGCCATGTCAGTTTCATTCCAATGAAATAAATCCGTCGAGGCGGGTTGCTTCTGAAAATCTTCCCCACTAGAATGCGCCCCGACCTTAGGCGCGTAGCTCAGCTGGTTAGAGCACCACCTTGACATGGTGGGGGTCGTTGGTTCGAGTCCAATCGCGCCTACCAACACAGCGGAAGCCCTCCCGGCGGGGGGTTCCACCAAGAGCCCCTTCGCGGGCTTTTGTCGTTTCTGAAGGTGGCTGATATGCCTGTTGTACGTCTTCCCGATGGTTCCGAACGTGTATTCGACGCGCCGGTGACGGTGGCCGAGGTGGCCGCCAGCATCGGCGCCGGCCTCGCCCGCGCGGCGCTGGCCGGCAAGGTGGATGGCCAGCTGGTCGACACCTCGCACCGTATCGACAGGGATGTCCAGCTCGCCATCATCACCGACAAGGATGCCGACGGCGTCGATCTGATCCGTCATTCCACCGCGCATCTGCTGGCCTATGCGGTGAAGCAGTTGTTCCCGGATGCCCAGGTGACCATCGGCCCGGTGATCGAGGACGGCTTCTATTACGACTTCTCCTACAAGCGCCCCTTCACGCTGGAAGACATGGCCGCGATCGAGAAGCGCATGGGCGAGCTCGCGAAGAAGGACATCCCGGTTTCCCGCGAGGAATGGGATCGCGACCAGGCGGTGACCTATTTCGAGTCCATCGGCGAGCACTACAAGGCCGAACTGATCGCCGCGATTCCTCAGGGACAGACCATTTCGCTGTATCGCGAGGGCGATTTCGTCGATCTGTGTCGCGGCCCGCACGTGCCCTCCACCGGCAAGCTCAAGGTGTTCAAGCTGATGAAGC